>NZ_JBFARL010000010.1:0-80140 GCF_040674655.1 Actinomadura sp. NPDC049753
TGCGGGGTGCCGCGCCCCTCCCCGGGGCGCCCCCGCCTCAGGCCTCCCCTGTGGGGGGGGACGGCCCCCCGCACCCCCCGGTTCGCTTCGCTCATGCTGGGACCTCGCGCTCGCGCAAACCCTTCGGGTCGAGGACCTCGCGCATGATCCGCAGTTCCTCGGCGTCCGGCAGCCGCGTCTCGGGCACCTCGCCGGGGACGGCGAGTTCGAAGCCGGTCGCGGCGACCACGTCCTCGACGCGCACGCCGGGGTGGACCGAGCGCAGCCGCATCCGCCTGTCGGGGGTCTCGAAGTCGAGCACGGCCAGGTTGGTCACCACGGCGCGGATCTCGTGCGCGCCCCGGTCCCACCCGACGCCGCTCACCATGTCGACCTTCTCGGTGAACACGCGCGCCGAATGCTTCGGCACCCAGTAGCTCGTCGTGTTCAGCAGCGTGTTCCCCGGCCCGCCGCGCACGCCGAGGAGCTGCCGCGAGGGCTGCTTCCAGTCGCCGATGCACGAGATGTTGGTGTTGCCGTGCGCGTCGATCTGGCTCGGCCCCATCACCACGTGCCGCCGCCCGTTCAGGACGAGCCACAGGTGGTCACGGAAGGGCAGCCAGCCCTCGACCGTCCCGGCAGGCGCGCCGAGCGGGACGGGCTCGGCGCTCAGAGACGGCCCGCCGTCGGTGGTCAGAAGGTCGGGCGCGAACGTCGCGCGCGCCAGCCGGGACCCCAGCATCGGGACGAACCCGGCCACCGCGGCCGCGACGATCTCCCCGTCGCCCCGGAACAGGTCCGCGCACGCGGCCGCGCACACCTCGGCCCTGGTCGCGTCGCTCATCGCGCCTCCTCCCGCCAGACCCGGACCGCGTCCTGGTAGGCGGCCTCGTCGCCGGAAAGGAACCGCTCGGTGAAGGCCGACCACCGGTCGGGATCGGCCGCCGACTGCGCGTACAGCTTCTGGAAAGCCTCGTCCCGCCCGAAGTCGGGCAGGCAGTCGGTGAAGTGCGCGCCGTTCGGGGTCTCCACCACGCCCGCCACCTGCGACCGGCTGATCAGCAGCGACTGCACCGGCCCCTCCTTGGCGAAGTCGGCGGTGTCGACGAGCCGCTCGCACGACACGTACGTCCGGTCGGCCGCCTTGGCGAACAGGTCGTCCATGTACGGGTCGGGGCCGAGGTACTGGGCGTTGCCGCGCGCGTCGGCGCGGTTCATGTGCACCAGCGCCGCGTCCATCCGCAGGGCGGGGACGGCGACGAGCTCCTGGCCGTCCTCGTAGGGCGACCGGACCGTCCGCAGTTCCGGGTTGACCCTCATCACGTCGGAGCCGAGGCCGACCGGGGTGGGCAGGAACGGCAGCCGGTGCGCAGCCGCGTACAGCCCGAACATGAACATGCCCTCGTCGTACTCGGTCAGCTCGATGGCCCCGGACTGGCGGGCCTGCCTGAAGTGCGGCTCCAGTGGGATCGAGTCCATCGTCACGAACGCGGTGACGAGCCTGCGGACCTTGCCCGCCGCGCACAGCAGCCCCACGTCCGGCCCGCCGTAGGCGACGACGGTGAGGTCGGTGACGGGGGAGCGCAGGATCGCGCGCACCAGCGCCATCGGCTTGCGCCGCGAGCCCCAGCCGCCGATCCCGATCGTCATGCCGCTCTCCAGCGACCCCGCGATCTCCTCGACGGACATCACCTTGGAACTCATCGGGCCCCCTTGGCGACGAAGGCGTCGCGGTGCTCGTCGCCCGCGCCGACGAGGTTCAGCTCGAACGTGAACCCCTGCTCGTAGCGGTAGCTGCGCTTGACGTCGACCGGGTCGATGCCGTTGAGCGACTCCTTGGCGCGCCGGATCACGTACCGGTCCTTGGCGGCGATGCCCGCGGCGACCTCCATCGCCTTGGCGCGCAGCTCACCGGCCGGGACGACCTCCAGCACCGAGCCGTGGTGGTGCAGCTCCTCGGCCGTGACGTTGCGGCACGTGTAGACCATCGCGCGCATCAGGTGCTGCGGGACGAGCCGGGCGAGGTGGGTGGCGGCGCCGAGCGCGCCGCGGTCGACCTCGGGCAGCCCGAAGTAGGCGTCCCGCGAGGCGATCACGATGTCGGCGTTGCCCGCCAGGCCGACGCCGCCGCCGAGGCAGAAGCCGTGCACCGCGGCCACGACCGGGACCTCGCAGTCGTAGACGGCCGCGAACGCCGCGAAGCAGCCGCGGTTGGCGCCGACCAGCGCGGCGTGGCCGTCGGTGCTCTGCATCTCCTTGATGTCGACGCCCGCGTTGAAGCCCCGGCCCTCGGCGCGGAGCACGACGGCGCCGACCCCGGGGTCGCGGCCCGCCGCGAGGACCGCGTCGGCCAGCTCGTACCAGCCCGCGACGGTCAGGGCGTTGACCGGCGGCGCGTCCACGACGATCTCGGCGACCCCGTCCAGGGTCGTGGTGGAGACTCCCATGCGCTACCTTTCCACCAAACATTTGTTAGAACAGACGGTAGCAGAGCCGTCCGGAGGAGGCGGAATGTCATCGGAGCCGGAGGCGGCATGTCACTGACGCTCGACCTGGAGGGCAGGACCGTCGTGGTGACGGGGGGCGTCCGCGGGGTGGGCGCCGGGATCAGCCGCGCCTTCCTGGAGGCCGGAGCCGACGTGGTCGCGGTCGCCCGCCGCGAACCGGAGGCGGTGCCCGAGGCCGGCGGGCGGGCCGCGCGGTTCGTCTCGCTGGACGTGCGCGACCCCGACGCCGTGGAGGCCTTCGCGGACGGCCTCGACCGCGTGGACGTGCTCGTCAACAACGCGGGCGGCGCGCCGTACCTGCCGGTGGCGGACGGCGCCCTGCGCACCCACGTCAAGATCATGGAGCTGAACCTGACGGCCCCGCTGATCATGGCCCGCGCGCTGCGCCCGCGGATCATGGAGGCCGGGGGCGGCTCGGTGATCAACATCGGCAGCGTCAGCGGGGTGCGCCCCTCGCCGGGCACCGCCGCCTACGGCGCCGCCAAGGCGGGGCTGCACAACCTCACCCAGTCCCTGGCCGTCGAGTGGGCGCCGCACATCCGGGTCAACACGCTGGTCCTCGGGATGGTCCGCACCGAGCTGGCGCACCTGCACTACGGGGACGAGGACGGCGTCGCCGCGGTGGCGGCGACCGTTCCGCTGGGCCGCCTCGCCGACCCCTACGACATCGGCGCCGCCTGCGTGTTCCTGGCGTCCGACCTGGCGTCCTACGTGACCGGCTCGTCGATGCAGGTGCACGGCGGGGGAGAGCGCCCCGCCTTCCTGGACGCCGCCACCGTCAACAAGGAGGAAACGCGATGATCTGCAAGGACCGGGTGGTCGCCGTCACCGGCGCCGGACGCGGCCTCGGCCGCGCGCACGCGCTGGAGTTCGCCCGGCAGGGCGCCCTCGTCGTCGTCAACGACCTCGGCGTCGCGCGCGACGGCACCGGCGACGCCTCCGGGGGCCCCGCCCACGACGTCGTGCGGGAGATCGAGGCGCTCGGCGGGCGGGCGGTCGCCAGCACCGACGACATCGCCACCGACGAGGGCGCCGCCGCGCTGGTCGCCGCCGCGACCGGCGCGTTCGGGCGGCTGGACACCCTGGTCAACAACGCCGGGTTCCTGCGCGACCGGATGCTGGTCAACCTCGGCGAGGACGAGTGGGACGCCGTCATGCGCGTCCACCTCAAGGGCCACTTCCTGCCGCTCAAGCACGCCGGGCGGTACTGGCGGGCCGAGAGCAAGGCCGGCCGAGCCGTGGACGCGCGCGTCGTCAACACCTCCTCCGGCGCCGGGCTGCTCGGCAGCGTCGGCCAGGGCAACTACTCCGCCGCCAAGGCGGGCATCGTCGGGCTGACCCTCGTGGCCTCGGCCGAGCTGGCCCGCTACGGCGTGACGGTCAACGCGATCGCGCCCGCCGCCCGCACCCGGATGACCGAGGAGGTCTTCGCGCAGACGATGGCCGCCCCCGCCGAGGGCGAGTTCGACGCCATGGCGCCCGAGAACGTCTCGCCGCTGGTGGTCTGGCTCGGCTCCGCGCAGTCGCGGGACGTCACCGGGCGGGTGTTCGAGGCCGAGGGGGGCAGGATCTGCGTGATGGACGCCTTCCGCCACGGCCCCGCCGCGGACAAGGGCGCGAGGTGGGACCCGGCAGAGGTCGGCGACGTCGTCAAGGACCTCCTGGCGAAGGCACCCGCCCCCGAACCCGTCTACGGAGCGGGCTGACCGGCGGCCGCTCCCCGGCACGGCGGGCCGTCGTCAGCGCGGCCGGTAGTCGTCCATGTAACGGCGCACCTTCTCGGCGTACGGCCGGACCCTCGCCGGGACGCCGCCCGACTTCACGACCGTCGTGGCCGAGGTGCGGTAGGCGGCGGCCAGGTTCAGGGCCGGGTCTCCCGGCACGTTCTTGAGGTCCTTCCCCCAGTAGCACAGGAACCGGCCCATCGCGGGGATCGACAGCTCCGGGGTGATCTGGGCGGGCCTCGGCTCGGGGTTGTCGAGGCCGCCAGGCTGCCAGAACGCCAGCACGTGCGGCGTCCATCTGGCGATGCCGTACTCGTCGTGCGCCGGGTCGGACAGGTGCGGGTCGAAGCCGCTCTCCGCCTTCAGCATCGCCGCGATCAGCGTCGGGCTCAGCCCGCGCAGCTCGCACCACGTCCCGGCCTGGACGACCAGGTCGCGGTAGCGGGCGGGGACGTCGGATCCCGCCCGCAGCCACTGCCGGTTCCGCTCCTGCGGGGGAGGGCCGCCGCCGTCACCCCGGTGGGGGAGCCCCGCGAACGCGACGGCGGCCACGGCCACCGCGGCGGCCGCACCGGCCGCCGCCACCGCCCGCCGCCGGCCGCGCGGGCGCTCGCCCGGCGGTCGCCCTCTCGGCGCGAGCGCGCCGGTGCGCGTCCCCCCGGAGGCCCGCGCCAGCGCCTCCCCGAAGTCCGCCGCCGACGCCCAGCGCCTGTCGCGGTCGGGATCGAGCGCGCGCATCACGGCCGCGCCGACCCCGGAGGGGATCGCGGCCCGGGTCTGCCCGAGCGGGCGCGGCGGCATGGCCGGCGGCTCCCCGGTCAGCAGGTGGTGGGTCAGCGCGCCCAGGCCGTAGACGTCCGCGCGGCGGTCCGGCGCGCCGTCGACCTGCGTCTGCTCGGGCGCCATGTAGCCGGGCGATCCGGCGGGCAGCGTCAGCCTCGACAGGTGCTCCCCGGTGCGCGCGATGCCGAGGTCGGCGATCATGATGCGCTCGCCGCCGCCGGGCGCCGACCGCAGCAGCACGTTGGACGGCTTCAGGTCGCGGTGCACGATGCCGAGGTCGTGCAGCTCCTGCACGCCCCGGATGATCTCCTGCGCGGTGCGCAGCGCCTCGCCCGTCGGGAGCGGCCCGCCGGCGAGCCGCTCGGCCAGCGTGCCGCGGTCGGCGTAGGTCATCACGAAGTAGGGCCGGCCGTCCGGCAGCTCCCCGATGTCGAAGACCTGGACCAGCCGGTGCGAGTCGGCGCGGCGCAGCAGCCGCGCCTCCTGGACGAACCGGTCCCGCACGTCGGTGCGCAGCGTCCAGTGGCCGGCCAGGACCTTGATCGCGACGGGGGAGTCGAGGTCGGGGTCGTGCCCCAGCCAGACCGAGGCGAAGCCGCCGGATCCGAGGTGGCTGTCGATCCGGTAGCGCCCTGCGGCGATCGGGGTCTCCACGTCTCCCAATCATGAATGACGGGCCGGGCCCGGCGCAGTGGCTTTGGGTGAACGATCAGGCGCGGATCGTGGCCGGGGCGGGAGGAATGCGTCTTACCGGCACGGCGTTGTAAGGGCCGGATAATGGATCGCCCCGGCCGGGGTGTTCCGGCTACGGTGCGAAGGTTGTGGGGTGAGCGGGGCCCTGGGGGCCTGGAACCCTATCCTTGTCGATGGTTATGGGGACGAGTGTGGAATCGCCGCTCGCCGGCCTGCGCGCGCGCCTGCCGCAGTTGATGCTGCGCGACCAGCACCGGCTGCGCCGCAGGATCGACGGCGCCCAGAAGATGCGGGACGCCGCGCGCCGGGCGAGGGTCGCCGAGGAGATCGCCGCCGACGTCGAGGCCGCCGAGCGGCGGGTCGAGCGGCGGCGTCTCGCCGTGCCCGAGATCACCTATCCGGCGCAGTTGCCGGTGTCGCAGAAGAAGGACGACATCCTCGCCGCGATCCGCGACCACCAGGTCGTGATCGTCGCGGGCGAGACCGGCTCCGGCAAGACCACTCAGATCCCTAAGATCTGCCTCGAACTGGGCAGGGGCGTGCTCGGCTCCATCGGCCACACCCAGCCGCGGCGCCTCGCCGCGCGGACGGTCGGCGACCGCATCGCCGAGGAGCTCGGCACCGAACTCGGCGAGACCGTCGGCTACAAGGTGCGGTTCACCGACCGGTCGAGCGACGACACGCTCGTGAAGCTGATGACCGACGGCATCCTGCTCGCCGAGATCCAGACCGACCGGCTGCTGCGCCAGTACGACACGCTCATCATCGACGAGGCGCACGAGCGCAGCCTGAACATCGACTTCCTCCTCGGCTACGTCAGGGAGATCCTGCCCCGCCGCCCCGACCTCAAGGTGATCATCACCTCCGCGACGATCGACCCGGAGCGGTTCTCCGCGCACTTCGGCGACGCGCCGATCGTGGAGGTGTCCGGGCGCACCTACCCGGTCGAGGTCAGGTACCGCCCCGTCACCGACCCGGACGACCCGTCCGCCGACCCCGACCGCGACCAGGTCCAGGCGATCGTCGACGCGGTCGACGAGCTCGGCCGCGAGGGGCCCGGCGACGTCCTGGTGTTCCTCAGCGGCGAGCGGGAGATCCGCGACACCGCCGACGCGCTCACCAAGCACTTCACCCGGCAGCGGGGGACGACCGAGGTCCTGCCGCTGTACGCGCGGCTGTCGTCGGCCGAGCAGCACCGGGTGTTCCGGCCGCACCGCGGGCGGCGGGTCGTGCTCGCCACCAACGTCGCGGAGACGTCGCTGACCGTCCCCGGCATCAAGTACGTCGTCGACCCCGGCACCGCGCGCATTTCCCGCTACAGCCACCGGCTGAAGGTGCAGCGGCTCCCGATCGAGCCGGTGTCGCAGGCCTCGGCGAACCAGCGCAAGGGCCGCTGCGGCCGCGTCTCCGAGGGCGTGTGCATCCGGCTGTACTCCGAGGAGGACTTCGAGTCCCGCCCGGAGTTCACCGAGCCGGAGATCCTGCGGACCAACCTCGCGTCGGTCATCCTGCAGATGACCGCGCTCGGCCTCGGCGACATCGCCGCGTTCCCGTTCGTGGAGCCGCCCGACCGCCGCAACGTCAAGGCCGGCGTGGACCTCCTGCACGAGCTCGGCGCCATCGACCCGGCCGAGAAGGACCCGCGCAAGCGCCTCACCCCGCTCGGCCGCCGGCTGGCCCAGCTGCCCGTCGACCCCCGCCTCGGGCGCATGATCCTGGAGGCCGACCGCAACGGCTGCGTCCGCGAGGTGCTGATCATCGCGGCGGCGCTGTCCATCCAGGACCCGCGCGAGCGCCCCGCCGAGAACCAGCAGGCCGCCGACGAGCGGCACCGCCGGTTCGCCGACCCCGGCTCCGACTTCCTCGCCTACCTGAACCTGTGGAACTACCTGCGCGAGCGGCAGGCGGAGCTGTCGGGCAGCGCGTTCCGCCGCATGTGCAAGAACGAGTTCCTGCACTACCTGCGCATCCGCGAGTGGCAGGACCTGCACGGCCAGCTGAAGCAGGTCGCCAGGTCCCTCGGCGTCACGCTCAACACCGCCGACGCGCCGCCCGACCGCATCCACACCTCGCTGCTCGCCGGCCTGCTGTCCCACATCGGGCTGATGGACGTCGACAAGAACGACAAGCAGCGGCGCGGGCAGGAGTACCTCGGCGCCCGGGGCGCGAAGTTCGCGGTGTTCCCGGGGTCGTCGCTGTTCAAGAAGCCGCCGCGCTGGGTGATGTCGGCGGAGCTGGTCGAGACGTCCCGGCTGTGGGGGCGGATCAACGCCAGGATCGAGCCCGAGTGGGTCGAGCCCCTCGCGCAGCACCTGGTGAAGCGCAACTACAGCGAGCCGCACTGGTCGAAGAAGCAGGCGGCCGTCATGGCGCGCGAGAAGGTCACCCTCTACGGGGTCCCGATCGTCGCCGACCGCCGCGTCAACTACGGCGCCATCGACCCGGCCCTGTCGCGCGAGCTCTTCATCCGGCACGCGCTCGTCGAGGGCGACTGGGAGACCCACCACCGGTTCTTCCACGACAACCGCGCGCTGCTGGACGAGGTGGAGGAACTGGAGCACCGCGCCCGGCGCCGCGACATCCTCGTCGACGACGAGACCCTCTTCGACTTCTACGACGCGCGGATCCCCGAGGACGTCGTCTCCGGGCGGCACTTCGACGCCTGGTGGAAGAAGGCCCGGCGCTCCGACCCCGACATGCTCGGGTTCGAGAAGTCGATGCTCATCAACGAGTCCGCGGGCGGCGTCAGCGAGTCCGACTACCCGGACGTGTGGCAGCAGGGCGCGCTGCGGCTGCGGCTCACCTACCAGTTCGAGCCGGGCACCGACGCCGACGGCGTCACCGTGCACATCCCCGTCCAGGTCCTCAACCAGGTGCGGCCCGCCGGCTTCGACTGGCAGGTGCCGGGCCTGCGCGCCGAACTGGTCACCGAGCTGATCCGGTCGCTGCCGAAGCAGCTGCGCGTCAACTTCGTCCCGGCGCCCGACTACGCCCGCAAGATCCTCGACCGCGTCGCGCCGCGCACCGAGCCGCTGCTGGACGCCCTGGAGCGCGAGCTGACCTCGATGACGAGCGTGCCGGTCGCGCGGGAGGCGTGGGACCCCTCCCGGCTGCCCGCCCACCTGCGCATCACCTTCCGGGTCCTGGACGCGGCGGGCCGGACCCTCGGCGAGGGCACCGACCTGGACGAGCTGAAACGCCGCCTCGCCGGGAAGGTGCGCGGGACGCTGTCCAAGGCCGCGTCCACGGTCGAGCGGTCCGGGCTCACCGCGTGGACGATCGGCGAGCTGCCCCGCACCTACGAGCGCAACCAGGCCGGCTACGACGTCAAGGCCTTTCCGGCGCTCACCGACGAGGGCGACACCGTCGCCGTCCGCATGTACGAGACGGAGGCCGAGCAGCGCCGCGCGATGTGGCTCGGCACGCGGCGGCTGATCCTGCTGAACGCGCCGTCACCGGTGAAGCTCATCCAGAGCCGCCTGACCAACCAGGGCAAGCTGGCGCTCAGCCACAACCCGCACGGCTCCGTCGCGGCGCTGTTCGACGACTGCGTCACCGCCGCCGCCGACCGGCTCATCGCCGAGGCGGGCGGGCCCGCGTGGGACGAGGACGGCTTCCGCGCCCTGTACGACCGGGTCCGCGCCGACCTGCACGACGCGACGGCCCAGATCGTCGCCCTGGTCGAGCGGGTCCTCGCCGAGGCGCACGAGATCGACCGGCGGCTGCGCGGCACGGCGAGCCTCACGCTCGTGCCCGCGCTCACCGACGTCCGCGGCCACCTCGGCACGCTGGTGCGGCCGGGGTTCGTCACCGCGACCGGCTGGGCCCGGCTGCCGGACCTGCCGCGCTACCTGCGCGCCCTTCAGGTGAGGCTCGACAAGCTCCCCGAGAACCCGGGACGCGACCGCATGCTCGCGCACCAGGTCGAGGTCCTGGCGCAGGAGTACGACCAGACGCTGCGCCGGCTCCACCCTTCCCGGCGGGAGGAGGAGCCGGCCCGGCAGATCCGCTGGATGCTGGAGGAGCTGCGGGTCAGCCTCTTCGCCCAGCAGCTCGGCACCCGGTTCCCCGTCTCCGACAAGCGCATCCGCAAGGCGATGGCCCAGCTCTAGGCGGGCGTGCGCGCGAACAGCTCCAGGTGCCCGCACCGGCGGCACCGCAGGGCGTCGATCTGCCAGCGAGGCCGGCCCATGCGCTTCGCGCCGCCGAGCAGGCCCTTCTCCAGCGGGCCGAGGATCCAGCGGGCGTAGCCCTTGGAGTGCTCGCCCGAGTCCTCGATGAAGCCCTGTTCGAAGTCGTCGCCCTCGCACTGCGTGCACGTCGGCTGCGTCATGCCGGGAGGGTAGCGGGTCACGCGGGCGGGCGGGGGGGAGCGGCGGGACGACACGTGATCATGTCGGGTGATACTGGGACATGGCCTTGCGGGAGTACTACCCACCGATCGAACCCTACGACTCCGGGCTGCTGGACGTCGGCGACGGCAACCGCGTCTACTGGGAGACCTGCGGCAATCCCGACGGACTGCCCGCGGTCTTCCTGCACGGCGGGCCCGGAGGGGGGCTGCTGCCCGACCACCGGCGGTTCTTCGACCCGGCCCGGTACCGCATCGTCCTGTTCGACCAGCGCAACTGCGGCCGGAGCCTGCCCGGCGCCGGCGACCCCGCGGTCCCGCTCGACCGCAACACCACGCCGCACCTGGTGGCCGACATGGAGCGGCTGCGCGAGCACCTGTCGATCGAACGCTGGCTCGTGTTCGGCGGCAGCTGGGGGAGCACCCTCGCGCTCGCGTACGCGCAGACGCACCCCGACCGGGTCGCCGCCATGGTTCTGCGCGGCATCTACCTCGTCCGCCCGTGGGACGAGGCGTGGGGACTGGCCCCCACCGGCGCGGCGCGGCTGTTCCCGGCCGAGTGGGCGGCGTTCCGGGACGCGATCCCGCCCGCCGAGCAGGACGACCTGCTGGCCGCCTACGGCCGCCGCGTCGGCCACCCGGACCCGGCCGTCCACCTTCCCGCCGCCCGCGCCTGGGCCGCGTGGGAGATGGCGGCCAACACGCTCCTGCCCGTCCCGCCGCCGGAGCTGGACGACGCGGTGACGGTGGCCTTCGCCCGCATCATGCACCACTACATCGCGAACGGGGGCTTCCTCCCGCCCGGGGGCCTGCTCGGGGGCGTGGACCGCGTCCGGCACATCCCCGCCGTGATCGTGAACGGGCGCTACGACGTGAAGACGCCGCTGGAGCAGGCGTGGGACCTGCACCGCGCGTGGCCGGAGGCGAGATTCCACGTCGTCGAGGACGCCGGGCACGGCGGCGGCGAGCCCGGCACGCGGGACCGCCTCATCGAGGCCACCGACGAGTTGGCCGCTCACTTTCCGGCGAAGTGGGCGCCCCCACATGTACCACCCAAGTCACTGCAGTGACGCGCGGGGGTGCGTAAGGTTCATTCCATGCCTAACAGCGAAGAGCGCGACAATAGCGGCCCCGAGGAGACGGCCGCGGCTCCCCAGGGCGCGGTCTCCGAGGGCTCGGCGTACAAGGGCACGGGGTCCGGGGCGCCCGCGGAGACCGCGGTCGCGCGCATGGGCGACCCCGTCACGGTCTGGCCGTGCGCCAACTGCGGTCGCCCCGTCCCGCAGCCGGTCGGCGCCGCCCGCACCGTCCGCTACTGCCAGGACAACGACGGCGCCTGCGCCCGCGAGGCGCGCGAGCGCCGCGACCGCGGCCGGGACGCGCCGGGCCTCACCGGGCAGGTCGCGTCGGCGTGGGAGATCGTCGAGCGGATGGAGCGGGCCGCCGACGCGCTCGCCGACTCGCTGACCTCCGAGCTGAGCGTCGCCGGCGTGGAGCGCCGCGTCGCCGAGGTGCGGGCCGAGGCCGCCCGCGAGCTCGCCATCGCGCAGAGCGAGCGCGACGCCTCCCAGCGCAAGGCCGAGGAGGCGTGGCACGAGGCCGTCTCGTCCCGCAAGCGCGCCGAGACGGCCGAGGGGGAGGCGAGCCGCGCCCGCGAGGAGGCCAGGCTCGCCACCGCCAAGCGCGACGCCGCGCAGCAGGCGTGGGAGGAGGCCCACCAGATCGCGCAGCAGTCCATGACGGCCAAGCTCGCCGCCGAGAGCGAGCGCGACCGGGTCGCGGCCCGGGAGACCGAGCTGCTCGCCGCGCTGGAGGCCGCCCGGGCCGAGCTCGTCGGCCTGCACGCCAAGCTCGCCGAGGCCGAGGGCGCCGCCGAGGCGCAGCGCGTGGAGGCCGCGGTGGCCAAGCAGGGCGCCGAGGACCTGCGCAACGCCATGCGCGACACCGAGGCCCAGCGGCAGCGCGCCATGCAGGCCGCCAGCAAGGCCGAGGCCGAGCGCACCACCGCCATGCGCGCCCAGTCGGAGGCCGAGGCGGAGGTCGTCCGCGCCAACGCCCGCGCCGACGAGGCCGTCAAGGAGCGCGACACCGCCCTGTCCCAGGCCGCGGCCGCGACGGCCGAGCGGGACGAGCTGAACACCAAGGTCAACGACCAGGCGGTGCAGCTGCGGCAGCTGTCGCAGTCGGTCGCCGAGCAGCAGGCCGCCCTCACCGCCCTCGCCGAGGAGCGCGACGCCGCCCGCGCCGAGGCCGACCGCGCCCGCCGCCAGATCGACCAGCTCACCCACAACACGCTGTCGTCGAACTTCCCGCCCGGAGGGCGGATGTCCGGCGGCGGCCACCCGGCGCCCCCGCCCGGCGCGCCGCCCACCGGAGCCCCCGGCCCCGGACCGGTGCCCGGCATGCCGCCGGGCCCGCCGCCGATCGGCGGCCCCTTCCCGGGCGGCTCCCCGGCCCGCCCCGGCGCGCCGGCGCCCCTCGGGGCCCCCGTCCCGAACCCGCCTCCCGTCCCGAACGGGACGCCCGCCTCGACGACCGGCGGTCACCCCGCCCCGGGCGGCGACCCCCGGAACCAGGGCCGCCCCCTCAACGGCGCGGACCGGGAGGACCCCCTGTTCACCGGCCCCTGACCGTCGACGCCCGGGCGGCCGCGCCGTCCGGGCTCAGCCGAGGCCGGCCACCAGGACCAGAGCCAGCGCCAGCGCCGCCACCGAGGCGGACATCAGGACCTGGTCGCGCTCCCTCGCCGCGGTGCGCCGCGGCGTGAGGACCCTCCGACGGCTCCGCCCCATGTCCACCGCGGCGCGGCGGGCGCGCTCCCAGTAAGCCCCCGTGTACACGGCCAGCGCCGCCAGCCCCAGGATGAGTAACCCGTCTCCGCGCATCGATCCGCCTCCCGTTTTCCGCGGAAGCTCAGATTGAACAGCGGATCCGGCGCGAGTGACAGTGTCGGACGACACAATTCGCCGAAACAGGCGGACTCGGGCGGCTCCGCCGCCGGAACGTCAGCCGGACGGTCAGCGGCCGAACGTCTGGGGATCGACCTCGATCCAGATCTGCTCGGCGCGGCCCAGCAGCCGCCCGTCCGCCCCGTACAGAGCCGTCGCCGCGTGCATCTTGCGGCCCTCGCGACTGCGCGCGAGCCCCATCACCACGCACCGCTCACCGGCCTCCGGCACCTCCATGACCTGCGCCGTCATCGTGCCGAGGACCGCCGGGCGGCCCGCCACGTCGAACGACCAGCCGCCGGGGCAGTCCAGCGCGGCCCACACCAGCTCCCGCTCGGGCACCCGTTCGGGGACCCACGGCGCCGCGACGGTGCCCTCGGCGACGGGGCCCGGTTCGAGCCGCAGCCCGTCG
This sequence comes from Actinomadura sp. NPDC049753, assembly GCF_040674655.1. Lineage (NCBI taxonomy): Bacteria > Bacillati > Actinomycetota > Actinomycetes > Streptosporangiales > Thermomonosporaceae > Actinomadura > Actinomadura sp. NPDC049753. Next base: position 13,398 of record NZ_JBFARL010000010.1, read on the forward strand.
CCGGGCTCGCGCTCCGGCCCGCAGACGAAGCAGCCGGGGAACGGGTGGTTCTCCGCCGACCGGTACTTCTCCGCCGCCTTGAGCGCCTCCTCGAACGGGACGGCCGCGATGGGCGGCACCACGATCGCGCCGGCCAGCGCCTCGGCGACGAGCCGCTCGCCGTCCCACAGGCGCGCGCTGTGCCCGCGCTCGTCCTCCACCGTGACGGCGAGCTCGGTCTCCAGCGGCGGCGGCCGCCGCAGCGTGACGGTCACCGTGTCGATCGGCACCCTCCCCGCCAGGCGCCCCGCCACGTACCCGCCGTTCCCGGACCCCTCCGGCCCGTGGAACCGCCTCTCAATGATCATTTCTATGTCCCCCGTGCTCACGTACACCAAACCAAAACGGGACCGATCATATTGAGCCCCACCGACATCCCACCCCCCGGGGGTAGCCGGGCGCCCCGCGCGCTACACGGCCCGGGAAGGCTGCGGCCTGCCCGGACGGGTGGTGAAGAAGACCGAGAGGGAGCCCCGCAGCCGGGCACGGACGGTGTCCTCGTCGACGGGGCCGTCCGCGGGGACGGGGGTCCGGTCGAGGGCGCGGGCGATGAGCAGGTCGACGTTGCGGTCGGCGACGAGGACCGAGCACGTGTCGCACCCGTACCAGGGGTAGAGCATGTTGAGGACGGCCACGGCGGTGTCGTCGTCCGACAGGTGCGTGGTGTCGAGCTCGACCTCGAACATGTCGGTGTCGTCGGGGTCGAGCGTCGGGTAGTAGAGCCACTGCGGCGCGGCGGCGCCGCAGAAATCGCATACCTGGTCGAGCGGGGCGGGTTCGCCGACCGCGAGCTCCAGCTCGTGGTCCCACGGCTCCACCCGCCGGTTGTGGCGGTAGCCGACGCCGTCGAGCGTGCCCTCGCGGTTGTGCGTCACGTCGTGCACCTCGCCGCCGCAGCGGGCGCACATGAAGCCGAGGTCCTCCATGTCCCTCCCCGATCGCTGGGGCACCGGCTCTCACAGTATCCGGCCGGACGCCTCGCTCGTACCAGGCCGCGGCGTTCGGGTACGGTGAGGACCCTTCACCGACGCATCCGCCCCGGCGACCCCGGTCTCCCGCGTCCGCACGCCGCACATCTCCCGCGTGCCCTCATACCGCGCTCTCGAACGGGAGGTCCCGTGCCCGACGTCGTGCTGAACGCCGACAAGATCGATCTGGTGCGCGAGCGGCGGACGCTGCTCGACCGCGTCACGCTGACGGTGCTGCGCGGCGAGCACTGGGCGCTGATCGGCCCGAACGGGGCCGGCAAGAGCACGCTGCTCGGCGTCCTCGGCGCCTACACCCACCCGACGCGCGGCACGGCGGAGATCCTCGGGCGCCGGCTCGGACGCGTGGACGTCCAGGAGCTGCGCAGGCTGATCGGGCAGGTCAACCCGCGCCACCCCCTGGAGTCGGCGCGGACCGTGCGCGAGATCGTCCTGACCGGCGTGACGGGCACCATCGAGCTCGTCCCGCGCTGGACGCCGGCCGAGGGGGAGCTGCGCCGCGCGGACGAGCTGATCGCGCTGATGGGCCTGACGCACCGCACGGACGCGCGCTGGCCGAACCTGTCGCAGGGAGAGCGGGGGCGCGCGCTGATCGCGCGGGCGCTGATGCCCGACCCGCCGCTGCTCCTGCTCGACGAGCCCGCCACGGGCCTGGACGTCGCCGCCCGGGAGCGGCTGCTCGCCGCCCTCGACCAGCTGCGCGCCGAGCGCCCCGACCTGACCACCGTGCTCGTCACGCACCACCTGGAGGAGCTGCCGGTCAGCACCAGCCACGCGCTCCTGCTGCGCGAGGGCCGGGTGCTCGCCTCCGGACCCTCCGGCGAGGTCCTCACGACCGAGCTGGTCAGCGCGTGCTTCGACCATCCGATCACCATCAGCCGGAACAACGGGCGCTGGGCCGCGACCGCCGGACGGGTCCGACCGGCCGTCCCGCACTCCCCGGGCCCCGGCTAGCCGCCGGCGACGCGGTGCTTGGCCAGATGGGCCAGGACCGCCTGGTTCGCCTCCCACCCGTCGGGGAACTTGACCGGCACGCCGAGGTGCACCGGCTCGGCGGACGGATGCGCGTCCAGCAGCTCGGGGATGCCCGCGCGCGCCACCACGACGCACGCGTGGCGGTGCCGCGACGCCAGCACGCACAGCCGTCCCGACTCCAGATGGAACGCGGTCGCGTCGCGCCGCCCCGACAGCGGGTGCAGCACGACCGTCACGTCGTACTCGCGGCCCTGGAGCCGGTTGGCGGTGTCGACGGTGATGCCCTCGCCGTGCGGGCCGAGCGCGGCACGGATCGCGGTGACCTGGTCGCGGTGGGCCGCGCCGATCGCGACGCGCGTCGCGTCCACCGGTTCGGAGCCCAGCTCGGAATGCGCGACGGGGCCGCGCTGCAGCAGCCGGACGGCGAGCGCCGCCGTCGCGCGCACGGCTTCGGAGTCGGTGCGCAGGGTGTGCCGGGCGGGCAGTTCGTAGAGGGCCCACCCGGTGGCCGCCGCCTCTTCCAGCGCGTGGTCGTAGGTGGTGCCCATGCCGCGCGCGGCGAACTCCAGGCTCCGGTCGTCCGGGCCGGTCCCCGCGCGGAACCCGGTGAACGGGTAGAACGCCTCCGACACCACCGGCGCCGCCGACGCGGGCAGCCGCCAGGACACCGGCAGCCGGTGGACGGGAAGCTCCGGGTTGTGCGCGAGCAGGACCGACACGGCGCTGCGCATCGGGTCCCAGGTCAGGCCCGCCCAGCGTTCGACCTCGACGGTGGAGAACGGGTCGAGCTGGCCGGGGTCGCCGACGAACAGCGCCCGCTCGAACCGCCCGGCGATGCGCAGCAGCAGGTCCGAGCGCATCTGGTACGCCTCGTCCACGATCGCCCACGGCCACGACCCGTCCGAGAGCGTGGCCCACTTCGCCCCGGTCGCGATGACGACGGTGCGCTCGGCGAGGTCGTCGGCCTTCTGCGCCACCCGCACCGACGGGTGAGCCATGACCCGCTCGGACGGAACGTAGCCCGACGCCGACAGCCGCCCCAGCGTGATGCCGGGGTGCTTCGCGGCGATCCGGTCGATGAGGTCGTCGACCTGCTCGTTGGTCTGCGCCACGATCATCAGCCGCTCGCCGGCCTCGGCCAGGTGCGCGGCCGCGCGGACCACCAGCGTCGACTTGCCCGCGCCCGGAGGGGAGTCGACCACCACGCCGCGGTGCCCGCCGCCGAGGTCGGCCAGGACGCCGTCGACGACCCGCGCCGCGGCTTCGCCGGGATCCAGGGGCGGCTCCGGGTCGCGCGCCGCCACCGGCGCCAGATGACGGCCCGCGTGTCCGGTCACGACCATTCCTCTTCGGCGTCCTCGTCGGTCGGCACGTACTCGACGGGCGGCCCGCCGTGCGTCCACGGGGTGTCCTCCCGGTCGGGGAACCTCGCCACGCCGAACGAGCCCTCCGTCAGCGAGGTGAAGCACACCCGGTCGCCGACCTCGGGGACGGCGCCCGCCTCCGGGGTGAGCTTGCGGCCCATCCCGCCGGTCAGCTCCAGCAGCACGCCGCCGTCGTCCAACTCCACGATCCTCCCCTTGAGCGCCGGTCTGGCGGCGCTGCACACGGTCGTGCCGACGTCGAGCCGCACCGGGTCGCGCGTGCCGACCCGCAGCAGCGGGCGCAGCTTCGGCCGCTTGCCCGTCTCGTCCAGCCGGGTGGGGTCGCACTCGGTGACCGTTCCGCCGAACGCCTGGCCGGCCAGCCGGTGCTCGGCCATCACCAGGGGGTCGTCGAACGCCCGCTGCGCGTCGTAGGCGTCCTGCGCGCGTTCGAGGTCGTGCAGCCGCCGCGCCGCCCGGACGGGCGGGTCGCGGCGCGCCTGAGGATACGCCTCGCCGAACGTCTGGTGGTAATAGGTGAAGGCGTCCCGGTCGCGCTCCCAGCGGCGTGGGACGCTCGCTCCCTCCGGCAGGGCCCGCAGCAGCTCGACGGCCCGCCACATCAGGTCCCAGGTCGGGGTGATCTGGCTCGCGACCGCGGCGCGCAGCCGCTCCTCGGCGGCGGGGGCTCCGCCCGACCGGTCGTAGCCGGCGATCGCGGGGGCGAGGACCTCGTTGTCGAACGTTGGGTCGGTCGTCGGGCCCGCGGGCGGGCAGACGACGGGGTCCTCGGCGCGGGCCGCCGCGGCCGGCCCGTCGAGACCGTCCGGCGGGTCGATCCAGCCCATCAGCGCGGCGAGGTTGCCGTCCTCCAGCGAGCTCTGCCCCGTCGCCCAGTGCAGCCGCAGCAGCTCGGTCACCGCCCCCAGCAGCGACGACCCCGGATGGTCGTGGCGGTCGGCGAACCACGTCAGCCACCGGCCGAGCACCGGCACCGCGGGGTCGACCGCGTACGGGCCCTCGGTGCTGCGGAACCGCGTCGACCGGCCCACCATCCGCAGGAACGCGACGCCGCCCCGGTTCGGCACGAGCAGCTGCGGCGCGTCGCCGTACCGGATCCGCTCCTCGCCGTCCTTGCCGGGCGGCAGCTCCTCGACAGGACCCCGGCTCGTCTCGATGTGGTTCAGGACGAGTTTGGCGAGGCTCGCCGCGAAGGCGAAACGCAGGTCGCGGTTGCGCGGCTGCGGCACTACGAGCAGGGTCGCGTCGTCGGGCGCGCTACCGAGCATCACGGCCAGGGGCGCCGCCGCCTCCCCGGCGAGCTTCAACGGGACGAGCACGAGCGGGGCGCCGGAGACATGCCAGTGCCGCACGGTCGCGAGCGGCTGCGCGATCCCGGCGGCCGCCGCCTGCAACCGCGCGAGCGAGGACAGCGCACTCATGGGCGGATCACGCGGCCCCGTGCAGCGCCTCGTCGCGCAGCCGGGCCGCGGCGCGCAGCTGCTCGGCCGTCTCGGCCAGGTCGTCGGAGGGACGCAGCGACCCGTCCGCCAGCGCGAGCGCGGCGCCGATCGTGTCGATGCCGCCGAGGTCGTCGCGGACGGACCGGCCGAGCGCGCCCGTCGAGTCGCACGCCCGCGCCTCGTCCCGGCAGAACAGCGCCATCTCGCAGCCCGCCATGCACTCGGGCGCGTACCGGGCCTCGACGGCCCGCACGGACTCCGCGAGCGCGTCCCCGGGTGCGAACGTCAGGTCGTCCGGCAGCTCGGCGAGGATGTCGTCGACGCGGGTGAGCCGCGCGAGCTGCCGTTCCAGGACGGCGAGCTGGGGACGCACGTCCAGCGGCGTCGCGGTGGGCCTGTTCGAGAAGTTCTCCGGGCAGACGAGGAACACCTCGTGCGACACGCGCGCCGGGTCGTGCCCGAGCTCGGCCGCCAGGCGCCGCAGCGCCAGCACGTACACCGCCGACTGGCGGGCCGCCGCCGCGACCTGCTCCGGCTCGGCCTGCCCGTCCACGACCGCGAACGACTTGATCTCGATGACGTGCATCCGGCCTTCGAGCTGGAACGCGATCACGTCCGGCTCCAGGTAGGCGGGCCGCCCGGCGATCTCCAGCCGCAGCAGCGGATGGTCGAACAGCGTCCCCTCGCCGGTCTCCAGCGCGCGGGCGACCAGCCGCCGGGTGCGCGAGTGCCGCAGCTCCCGGCCCTCGTTGCCCGCGACTACCTCCAGGTCGTCGTAGGCGACCTCGGGGACGGCGAGGCCGAGCCGCTCGCGCAGCAGCGTCAGCAGCTCCGCGCAGCCGTCCGCCTTCACCTGCGCCTCGAACGCGTTCCCGCGCGTGATCGCGAACTGCGACTGGCCGAACGGCGCGGGGAAGCCCAGGGCCCGCGCCACCGCGTCCTTGTCGACGCCCGCCGCGTCCATCACCCCGCGGCGGGCGCAGCCCGGATTGGACGTGAGCGCGGCGATCGTGCGGGCGTCGTGGTTGCGCGGGGGCGCGTCGCCGCGCAGCCGGTCCAGGTCCGGCGCGGTGTCGGTCATCGGTCCGTCTCTCCGTTGATGGCGGGGCGCCGGCCGGGATCCCGCAGGGCCCGCAGCCGGGTGCCGAACAGCCGTTCGGCGTCGTCGAGCCGTTCCCGGGCGCGTGCCGCGGCCGACTCGCGCCGCCGCCGGTCCGAGGCGCGGTGCACGTCCAGCTCGGCCCGGGCGGCCTCGGCGAGCACGGCCGGATCGACTGTACCGACCGTACCGGTGGCCGCACCGGGAATGTTGGACGCGAAACGCCACAGCAGCCGCTGCACGTCCGGCGACGGCGTCCCGCGCCCGGCGTGCTCGGCCAGGCGCAGCGCGCAGGTGAGGAAGTCGGTGCGCGGGCTGAGCGGCCCGACCACGCGCTGCTCCAGCGGCCACGTGCTCACGGTGAGCAGCCCGCGCGCGGGCGCGAGCAGGTCGGCGGTCAGCGCGGCGCACAGATAGTACGGGCGCGCGTACGGCGCGGTGCGGAAGGAGCGCTCCTCGTCGCGGCGCAGGCTCGTCAGGCTGCTCCCGGGGATCTGGCCGGGGAAGAACGCCGCGTACACCGACCCGATCAGCTTCGGGGCGGCGGGCGCCCCGAGCAGGGTGAGGGCCTGGTGGACCTGCTCCCGGACGGGCAGCAGGCCGCGCGGGCCGTCCTGCGCGTCGCGGCGGGCGCCGGACCCGGTGCTCTCGCCGAGGACGGCGTCGTCCCACGCGGCCTCGGCCCGGCGCAGTTCGGCGCGCAGCTCGCGGGCCCGCGCCCGGTCGCCGGCGGCCATGGCCCGGCGCACGGCGGCGCGCAGCTCGGTGATGCGCGTCTCCAGCTCGTCGGGGGTCGGGACGCCGGGGGACCGGGACATGCGGCAGACAGTACAGGTACTTCCCGACACTTCCAGTGTTTTCCAGTTTTGTGGGGTACGGACGGGGTCAGCGCGGCCTGCGCCACACGAGGGAGTAGCGCCACAGCAGGTGCTTGCGGAACACGGCGCCGGGCAGCAGCCGCAGCGCCTCGTCCCGCACCTCGCCCCACGTCATGTCGGGGTCCATGACCGGCGCGTCGGGGTCTCCGGCGCACCGGCGGTTGCGGAACCGGTGGAAGTAGTGCGCCGGGAGGCCTGCCGCCGCGTACGCCCGGTCGCGCGGCCCCTTGTTGTTCGCCAGCCCGATGACCACCAGCGCGCCGCCGGGCCTGACGGCGCCGCGCATCGCCGTCAGACCCTTGACGAAGTCCATGTGGTGGATGGCGGCGACGCTGCAGACGAAGTCGTAGAAGTCCTCCGGCAGGTCGTATTCGAGGAGGCCCGCCTCGACGAAGTCGACGTTGCCGACGCCCTCGCTGGACCGCACCGCCTCGGCGACCATGTCCGGCGACCGGTCGAGCCCGGTGACGTGCGCCGCGCGTGGCGCGAGGCGGCGCGCGAGCAGGCCGTCCCCGCACCCGACGTCCAGCGCCTCGCCGCAACCGCGCGGCACGTTGCGCAGCACGACGCCGTGGTAGTGCGTGTTGTGGTTCCAGTAGTCGCCGGTCATCGTCACCGCCGGGTCAGGAGCGCGGGTCGCGGCGGAGGGGGTGCCCCTCCGGCACCTCCACAATAACGATCTTGACGCCGTCGGGGTCCTCGATCCACATCTCGACGAGTCCCCACGGCTCCTCGCGCGGCTCCCGCGTGACGCGGGCGCCGGCGGCCGCGAGCCGTTCGTGCTCGTCCCGGACGTCGCGGACCTGGAGCCAGAGCATCGGCGACGACCCGGTCCGGCCGCCGCCGTGCCCCGACACCTCCAGCAGGCCCGGACCGAGGAAGAACACCACGCCGGGGGAGTCGGCCGGGCCGAACTCCCGGTGCACGGCGAGCCCCAGCACGTCGCGGTAGAAGCGCTGGGTCCGCGCCGGATCGGCGGGGCGAAGCAGGATGCGGCTGCTCAGTACGTCCATGGCACCATCCTGACCCCGGCGCCGCCCGGCGCGCGGACGGCGCGCCCGCCCGCGTGAGTCGGCCCGGCGCGGCCCGGCTCAGCCGTTGAAGCTCGCGCGGTAGGTGGCGGCCATGTCCTCGTCGCCGTGCCCCTGCTCGATGGCGCGCCGGAAGCGCTCGCCCGCCGCGTCGTTGACGTCGACGCGGACGCCCGCGGCCGCGGCCGAGTCGTGGATGAGCCGGGTGTTCTTCTCGGCGTTGCGGACCGCGAAGCTCGGCTCGAAGTCGCCGTCGAGCATCGCCTTCATCTTGACCTGGAGGTAGGGGCTGTCGAGCGGGCCGCCGGTGAGGACCTCGCCGAGCAGGGACGGGTCGAGCCCGAGGCCCTTCGCCAGCGCCACCGACTCGGCGACGACCGACGTCAGCGAGATGGCGTAGCTCACGGCGGCCAGCTTGAGCCGGGTTCCCGCGCCGCTCGCGCCGTTCTCGTCCAGCCACACCGTCTTGCCGCCGACCGCGCCGAAGACCGGTTCCAATGCCTTGCGCGCGTCCAGCGGCCCGGCCGCGAGGATGATGAGCTTCCCCTGTTCCGCGGGCTGCTTGGTGCCCTGGACGGGCGAGTCGACGAACGCCAGCCCGTGGGCGGCGGCGAACCGGGCCAGCCGGGGCACGTCCGCGACGCCGACCGTGCCCATCTGGGCCCAGACCTGCCCGGCGCTCAGCGCGGGGGCGGCGTCGTCCATCACCGCCAGGGCGGTCTCTGCGTCGTTCAGCATGGTGATGACGACGTCGGCGTCCCGCACGGCCTCGGCGGGGGAGGCCGCGACGGCGGCGCCGTCGGCGGCGAGCGGCTCCGCGCGGGCGGCCGTGCGGTTCCAGGCGGCGACCCCGTGGCCGTTCCGCAGCAGGTTGCGGGCCATCGCGGCGCCCATGATCCCGGTGCCGAGCACTGCGACCTGAGTCATCTGCCCCTCCTTATGGACTGTTCGATACATAATCGTGCGGGACGAGGCTCGCACATCGCGGTCCGATCCGCATCCGCAGGGTCCTTCCCCGCCGGGAGGCCGGGATGCGCCGCCGCACCGTCCGGCCGGTGGGGCGGCGGTCAGCCGTAGGCGGGGCTGTCGCCGGGCGCGTCGGCGTACACGGCGGTGTACGGCACGGCGAAGGCGTCGAGGGTGCGGTCGAGATGCGCCGACCACCAGCCCACGAGCGTGGCGGGAGCGCGCTCGCCCGCGCCGTCCTCGCCGAGGTAGCGGTGCCGCAGCGGGGCGACGTCGCAGAGCCGCTCCCACCATTCGCGGTGCACGGCCGACTGGATCTGGCCGGCGTCCAGCGGGAAGGCGGAGCGGTGCCCGCGCACGAACGCCTGGACGCGGTCGAGATCGAGGCCGCGCTCGTCCTCGCAGGCGAACAGCCGTGCCGCCGAGCGCACGACCTCCCCCGCGACCGGGCCCGTGGTGAGGCCGTCCCAGCCGAGCACGGCGGTGACGTTGCCCGACCCGCCGTAGCGGAGGTGCCCGGCATGGAACGAGCCGTGCAGGTGCCCGACCGTGCTCACCTCGATGTCGGGCGGCTGGTGCCCGGCGAACTCGGTGAGCAGAGCACGGCGTTCCCGCAGGCGGCGCGCGGTCAGCGCGTCGAAGTCGGTGCCGTCCCCGCCGTCCGGGACGTCGCGCAGCATCGCCTCGACGGCGGCGGCCGCGTCGGCGGCCCGCGGAGCCGGCACGAGCATGCTCTGCTGGACGGGCGGCGTGAGCTCGTCGAGCGCGGCGTGCAGGCGTCCGAGCAGCTCGCCGAGGGCCTCGCACTGGGTGAACGTCAGCTCAAGGCCGCCGCGGCCGCGGCCGCCGACCCACGGGTACAGGACGTATCCGCGGCCGGCGGCGGTGACCAGCGTGCGGCCGCCCCGCGCCGGCACGGGCGCGTGCACCGGAAGACCGGCCGCGTCGAGCGCGGCCGTGACGCCGTGCTGGAACAGCACGCGGCGCCGGTCGGCGCCGGTGTGCTCCCTGAGGAAGAACGCCCCGCCCGCCGTGTCGACGCGCCAGCTCCGGCCGCCCGGCCCGGCGGCCAGCGGGGTCGCCGTTCCCGGCGCGCCGATCTCCCAGCGCTTCAGCAGCCGCGGTGGAAGCGGTTCCGCGCCGGTTCCGCCGTCGTCCGCCGCCTGCCCGCCGTCGTCTGCCCGGTGTTCGGCGTCGGCCCTGTCTCGGACGTCGGCCCTGTCTCGGGCGTCGGCACTCTGGGACGTCGGCACCTCGGCACCTCGGCTGCTTCGGACGGACGGCGGTCGAATGAGTGTTCTACGCCGACGCTACACGTCCCGGCCGCGGCGCGAAAGTGAACCGCGCCGTCCCGCGTCTCAGACGCGTTCGAGGACGACGACGGGGATGTCGCGGTCCGTCTTCTTCTGGTACTCGTCGTAGTCCGGCCACGTGGCGGTCATCTTGCGCCAGAGCTTGGGCTTCTCCTCGGGTGTCGCCGTGCGGGCCCGCGCGGTGAACTTGTCGCCCTTCACCTGCACCTTCACCTCGGGGGTGTCCTGGAGGTTGCGGTACCAGAGCGGCGGCTCGTCCGCCCCGCCCTTGGACGCCACGACGAGGTAGGCGTCGCCTTCCGTCTGGTAGATGAGCGGCGTCGTGCGCTCCTTGCCGCTGCGGCGTCCGGTAGTGGTGAGCAGGAGGGTGACGGTGCCGTTCCAGTCGTGCCCCTCCGCGCCGTCGGTCGCCTGGTACCGCTCGACGTGTTCCTTGCCGTACAGCATGGTTCTCTCCTCACGTTGCCCTGGCCATGAGGGCGCCCTCCTGTAACCCGCGAGGCGGGGCCGCCCTTCCCGGGATCACTACCCTGGCGTGGTGGATGATGCGGCTGAGGTGGCGCGGCGGTGCGCCGAGACGATGTACGCGCAGGACAAGGTGGCGCAGGACCTCGGCATGCGGATCGCCGAGATCGCGCCGGGGCGGGCGCGGCTGCGGATGACGGTGGCCGAGACCATGGTGAACGGGCACGGGATCGCCCACGGCGGCTACCTGTTCCTGCTCGCCGACTCCGCCTTCGCCTACGCGTGCAACACCTATGACTCCGTGACGGTCGCGGCGTCCGCCGACGTCGTGTTCGTCGCGAGCGCGCGCGGCGGCGACGTCCTGGAGGCGACGGCGGTCGAACGCACCCGCTACGGGCGGAGCGGCGTCTACGACGTCACGGTGCGGCGCGTCCCCGGCGGGGAGGTCATCGCGGAGTTCCGCGGCGGAAGCCGGAGCCGGGACCAGCGCGTCCTGGACGGCGGCGCGCCCTGAGGCGCGCGGGTCACAGCTCGTTCAGGACCCGGGTGAGGTAGCGCGACGTCTCGTCGGGGCGCTCGGCGGTGATGCACAGGTTGTTCATCGCGCGCATGTAGGTGTCGACGTCGGTCGGCTTGTCGAGGTAGAGCGCGCTGGTGAGCTGCTCCAGGTAGACGACGTCGGACAGGCCGGGCTCGGCGAAGCGCAGGATCGTGAACGGGCCTCCCGCGGCGGCGTGCCCTCCCGCGCCGAACGGCACGATCTGGAGCGTGACGTTGGGCAGTTCCGACACCTCGATCAGATGCCGGATCTGGTCGCGCATCACGTCGCGGCCGCCGAGCGGACGGCGCACGACCGCCTCGTCCAGCACGGCCCACAGCGTCGGCGCCTCCGGGGAGGTGAACCGCTCCTGCCGGGTGGTGCGGATCTGGACGCGGCGCTCGACCTCCTCGTCACTGGCGTCGGAGTACCCGAGCCTGATGACGGCGCGCGAGTAGTCCTCGGTCTGCAGGAGCCCGGGGACGAACTGCAACTCGTAGGTGCGCAGCAGGGAGGCGGCCTCCTCCAGCCCCAGGTACACCTCGAACCAGCTCGGGAGGATGTCGCCGTACCGGTGCCACCAGCCGGGGGTGTTGGCCTCCTTGGCGAGCGCCAGCAGCGGCGCGCGCTCCGCGGGGTCGGAGACCCCGTACAGGGTGAGCAGATCGGCGACGTCGCGCTCCTTGAAGCCGACCCTGCCCAGTTCCATTCGGCTGATCTTGGAGTGCGAACCGCGGATCTCGTAGCCCGCCTGCTCGGTGGAGATGCCGCGCGACTCGCGCAGCCGCCGCAACTGCGCGCCGAGGAGAATGCGCAGGACAGTGGGCCCGCCGCGACGCGGATAATCGATCAGCCGTCCGGCCGGATCACCTTCGGCCGGAGGTGTTGGGGCAGCTGAATCCTGGGGCAAGGGGTCACCAGCCAGTCGACGGGTCTGCTCGCGGGCGGAACGGCACCGCACTATGTTAGAGGATGCGCGGACGTTTTTGGGAAGCAGGAATACCGCCTCGAGGCCCGGGTGCGCCCGAACGGCGGCTGACGTGCGCGAAGTCGCCACGGAGTCCCCGTGACCAGTGCTGTCGGTGGCGGTGCGGCTGCGGAACGTTGCAAGGCCGTTGCATCGGAGTCCGTCCCCGAGGTCATTTTCCCGGCGCCGGGGCCACCGGATGGTGCACGAATTGCGGATGGCTCTCCCGCAAAGAGGGCGGCCAATCCTGACAGCCCATTTCGCGGCCTGTCGTTGTCCCCGTGAATGTCCCCTGACCACTTATTTGGCGAACATTCCCCGGAGTGCGTGCCGCGGAGCCGGCCCGGACGAGTGATGAAGCTCTCGTCTCGCGCGGGCGCGATTCTGGGCGCCCGCGGCGTTCACACTTCAGAGCGGCCGCCGCGGGCCGCCGTTCGGACAGGCGAGCACATCCCACGCAACTGGGAGGACCCATGAATGTGACCCGTGAACGACCGGAGATCCGGTTCCTGACCTCGGGCGACGTCTCGGCCCACGAGCGCGGGGCGGCCGAGCGCGCCGTCCGGGAAGCGCTGATCGGCGTCGGCGGCGTCACGTCCGTCCAGGTCACGCTGAGCGTGGTGGCCGACCGGTCGCTGCCGCGCCCCGCCCTGGCCCAGGCCGTCGTCGAGCTCGACGGTCGGCGCGTGCGCGCGCAGGCCGCCGCGCCGCGCATCGACGAGGCCGTCGACATGCTCCGCGAGCGCCTGGCGATCCGGGCGAGTTCCCTGCGGACCGGCTGAGGCCTTCCTCCACGCGAGCCCTGGAACGAGCGGCGGCGCCCCGTACGGGGACGCCGCCGTCGATGGCTTCCGGGCCCTCAGGCGTCGCGCCTGGCGAGGACGAGGGCGGCCAGACCGAGCGGCACGAGCGCGTACGCGAGCAGCAGGGCCGTCGCCGCGCCGGGGGACAGCAGATCGCCGTAGACCGAGTTGTCCGCGCTGAGCCCCGCCATCTGGGCGGGCAGGCCGCCGGGCATGACCGAGCCGACGCGCTCGCTCCACGGCCGAGGCAGGTGGAAGACCAGCAGCGGCAGGATGTGCCACAGGAACACCACCGACACGAGCGTCCCCGCCGTGGACCGCAGCAGCACGCCGAGCGACAGGCCGAGCAGCGCGAACACCGGCACCGCCGTTCCCTCGACGAGGAAGCCGGGCAGGTCGTGGGCGATGGAGGCGTGCTGGTCCGGGAACGGGCGGTCGCCGATGACCAGCCGTGTGCCGAGGAACGAACCGACCGTCGCGGCCTCCCCGGCGACCAGGGCGACCGCCCCGACCACCGCCGCCTTGGCCGTCAGCAGCGCGCGGCGCCGCGGAAGCACGGTGAGGGTCGTGCGGATCATCCCCGTGCGGTACTCGGACGTGGCCGACAGCGCGCCGAGCACCGCCAGGCACAGCGACGCCGCCCACACGCTGAGCTCCTGAAGCGGGCGCAGCAGGAGCTCGTCACGGCGATCGGCGGCGAGGCCGTCCCAGACGTGCGCCATCTGGACCGCGAGAAGCACGGTGAACCCGGTGAAGGCCGCCGTCGCGGCCAGCACCCAGTAGGTCGAGCGGATCGAGCGCAGCTTGCGCCACTCGGCGGCGACCGCGTGGGCGTTCACGCGTCCCTCCGCGTGAACGAGAAGGCGCCGGCCGCGAGCGCGGCCGCCGTGTACGCCACCAGCAGCGCGATCGCGGCGGACGGCGCCAGCACGCCGTGGTCGGTCGACGAGCCGGGCGCACCCGCGATCTGGTTGGACAGGCTTCCGGGAAGCGCCGACCAGATCCGCTCGTCCCACGGCGACGGCAGCAGCTGGGCGAGGCCGGGCGCCACGAACAGCACGGCCATGCCCGCGGTGATCGTCGCTGCCGTGGAGCGGAGGACGGCTCCCAGCCCGAAGGCGATGAGCGTGATCGCCGCGGTCGTCAGGCCGAGCCACAGCAGATGGACCGCGACGTCCAGCAGCGGCCCCTGGAACGTGGCCACGGGACGATCGCCCACGATCGCGTTCCCGGCGGCGGTTCCGGCGGCGAGCGCCGCCAGTGACGCGGCGAGCACCGTCCCCGCCGCCACCGCGCCCTTGGCCGCGTACAAGGCCAGGCGGTTCGGCAGGACGGCGAGCGTCGTCCGGACCATGCCGTGCGCGTACTCCGACGTGAGCGTCAGCGCCCCCAGCACCACCGCGCACACCGGTAGCGCCACCGCCAAAGGCTGTTCTGCCGGGGCCGCCTTCGCCGTCGCCTTCTTCGCGGCCGGCAGGCCGTCCCAGTAGCGGGTCACGTACCAGGACCACAGGACACAGAGCAGCATGAACGCCGCGACGGTCCCGAGGACGGCGAAGGTCGAGCGGATGGTCCGGAGCTTGTACCACTCTGCGGCGAGCGCGTCGATCACGGCGCCACCGCCCCGAACTCGGTGCTCCCCGCGGTCAGCTCCATGTAGGCCTCCTCCAGAGAGGCGCTGTGCGGCGCCACCTCGTACAGCGGGATCCCGTGCGCCGCGGCCGTGTCGCCGATCGCGGCCACGTCCAGCCCGGTGACCGTGAGGGCCCCGCCCGGCGCGGACTCGACCGAGCCCCCCGCCGCGGCCAGCACGCCGGTCAGCTCCGCCGGACGGGGCGAACGGACCAGCACCCCGCGGCGGAACCGGTCCGCCAGCTCCCGCACCGACGTGTCCGCGATCAGGCGCCCGCGCCCGATGACGACCAGCCGGTCGGCCGTCAGCTCCATCTCGCTCATCAGATGGCTGGAGACCAGGACCGTCCGGCCCTCGGCGGCCAGCGCCCGCATCAGCTCGCGGATCCAGCGGACGCCGTCGGGGTCCAGGCCGTTCACCGGCTCGTCGAACATCAGCACCCCCGGATCGCCCAGCAGGGCCGCGGCGATCCCGAGCCGCTGCCGCATCCCCAGCGAGAACCCGGCGACCCGCTTGCGCGCGACCCCGGCGAGCCCCACCTGCTCCAGGACCTCCGCCACCCGCCGCATCCCGATCCCGTTGCTGCGCGCCAGCCAGCCGAGATGGTCGAACGCCCGGCGCCCGCCCTGCACCGCGCCCGCGTCCAGCAGCGCTCCCACCTCGCGCATCGGCCGCTTCAGCGCCGCGTACCGCCGCCCGCCGACCAGTGCTTCACCGGACGCCGGACGGTCCAGACCCAGCACGATCCGCATCGTCGTCGACTTGCCCGCCCCGTTCGGGCCGAGGAACCCCGTCACCGTCCCCGGCCTCACCGTGAACGACAGGCGGTCCACCGCGGTGGTGCCGCCGTAGTGCTTCGTCAGCTCGCGTACCTCGATCATGCGGTCGAGGGTGGTACGCGGCCGGCCCGCGCACATCGGAACGCGGGCGGGAACCGCGCGTGCGACCGTGCTCCGAGAACGTCCCGCCGCCTCCACCCCAGGTATGACGGACACCAGGCCGAGGCGCGGCGTCGCCCGTGCCGCTACTTTCGTGACGTGGACGAATCCGAGCTGCGCTCCCCGCTCCCGCGGCTCAGCCGGCGCGGCCTCATCGGCCTCGACGCCGGAGCCGCGCTCCTCTACGCCCTCGTGCTCCTCGCGCTGCCGGCGGACACCGGCGCCTCACCGCTCCTCGTCGTCCCGCTCGTCGCCGCGGCGGCCCTGCCCCTCGCGGTGCGGCGCCTGTGGCCCGTCCCGGTCTTCGCCGCCGTCCTGTCCGCCTCGACCGCCGCGCTGATCCTCGACCTGCCCTGGGACACCTACGCCGCCGCGGGATTCGCCCTCTACCAGGTCGCGCTCACCCGGCGGCGCCGCCGCTGGGTCCCCACGCTGCTCATCGGCGTCGTCAGCGCCGTGTTCATCTTCGGCGGAGCCGTCGCCGGTCCCGTCGGAGCGCAGGCCGAGATCCTCGGAAGAGTGATGCTCGGCGTCTCCGTGCTGGGCGCCTCTTGGACGCTCGGCCGGCTCGTCCGCGAACGCCGCGCCCACGCCGCGCACGCCGCCCGCCGCCTCGCCGACGAGGCCGTCTCCGGCGAGCGCCTCCGCATCGCCCGCGAGCTCCACGACGTCGTCGCGCACAGCATGAGCCTCATCGCCGTGAAGGCCGGCGTCGCCGTCCACGTCGCCGAGGCCCGTCCCGAGGAGGCCCTCGACGCCCTCCGGGTCATCGAGACCACCAGCCGCGGCACCCTCGCCGAGATGCGCCAGCTCCTCGGCGTCCTGCGCGCCGGCGCCGCCGACGCCGACCTCGCCCCGTCCCCCGGGCTCGCCGACCTGGCCGGCCTCGCCGAACGCGCCGCCATGGCCGGCGTCCACGTCGACCTGGACGTCGACGCCGGAGAGCTCCCCGACGGCGTCGCTCTCTCCGCCTACCGCATCGTCCAGGAGGCGGTCACCAACGTCGTCAAGCACGCGGCCCCCGCGCGCTGCCGCGTCCGCGTCCGCGCCGACGGGCTCCGCATGCGCATCGACGTCACCGACGACGGGCCCGGCTTCCGCGTCCTGCCGGGCGGCGGCGGGCACGGTCTCATCGGCATGCGCGAACGCGTCATGATGTACGGCGGTGACTTCACCGCCGGCCCGCGTCCCGAGGGCGGCTTCGCCGTGTCCGCCGCCTTCCCGTACGACTCCTAGGAACCCCGTTGGATCTGAGCGTCCTCGTCGCCGACGACCAGGCCCTGCTGCGCGGCAGCTTCCGCGTCCTGATCGACACCGCGCCCGGCCTGCGCACCGTCGGCGAGGCCGGCACCGGGGCCGAGGCCGTCGAGCTGGCCGCCCGGGAACGCCCGGACGTCGTCCTCATGGACGTCCGCATGCCCGAGATGGACGGCATCGAGGCGACCCAGCGCATCTGCGCCGGCCTCCCGGGCGTCCGCGTCCTGATCCTCACGACCTTCGACCTGGACACCTACGTGTACTCGGCGCTGCGGGCCGGGGCGAGCGGCTTCCTGCTGAAGGACACCCCGCCCGCCGACCTGCTGGCGGCGATCCGCGTCGTCGCGTCCGGCGAGTCCCTGCTGGCCCCGTCGGTGACCCGGCGGCTGATCGCCGAGTTCGTCCGCCGCCCCGGCCCGGCGCAGCCCCCGCCCGCCGGGCTGGACGCCCTCACCGACCGCGAGCGCGAGGTCCTCACCCTCATCGCCCGAGGGCTGTCCAACACCGAACTCGCCGAGCACCTCCACCTGAGCCCCGCCACCGTGAAGACCCACATCGGCCACCTGCTCGCCAAGCTCCACGCCCGGGACCGGGCCCAGCTGGTCATCACCGCCTACGAAACCGGCCTCATCCGCCCCCGCTGACCTTTGCCCGTACCAGACCGGGTGACGGCGTGGTGGTCACAGAAGGGCCGGGGCGAGGCGTTCGTACTGGTCGGAGGCCGAGGCCAGGTCGGGGGCGAACACCGTGACGCAGACGTGGTCGGCTCCCGCGTCGAGGTGCCCATGGATCCGCTTGGCGATGGCCGTCTCGTCGCCCCAGTTGAAGCATGCGTCGATGACCTCGTCGGACCCGCCGCCGGAGACCGCGCCGTCGTCGTAGCCGAGCGCCTTGAGCGAGCGGACGTAGGGGGACCCTGGGAGCTCCAGCATCCTGGTCCCTCTCGCGAGTGCGCGCGCCTTCACCGGATCCGTCTCAAGGATGACGGTCTGCATGACGACGAGCAGCTTGCCGTCGCCGAGCCTTTCCCGGGCCCGCCTCGTGTGCTCGACGGGCATCGCGGCGGGGAGCGCTCCGTCCGCACGGTCCCGGGCCAGCTCCTGCATCTTCGGGCCCAGGGCCGCCAGCAGGCGCGGGAAAGGCTTCTCGGGCACCGGGGCCGCCTCGACGGCCGCGTCCATGCCGTCGAGGTACTCGCGCATCCGGTTCAGCGGGCTGGACCACTTCTGCCCGCTCTGCTCCACGATCGCCCCCATGCTCACGCCCACACCGAGCGCGAGGCGCCCCGGGTAGGCATCGGCCAGGACCGACGCGGCCCCCTGCATGGCGGCCGGATGCCGCGCCCACAGGTTCGCGATCGCCGAGCCGGCGACGATCCGCTCCGTCGCGGCGAGCATCACGCTGAGCTGAGTGAACACCTCCCGGCCACCGATGGCCTCGTTCACCCATACGGCTCCGTAGCCCGCGCGCTCCACGCGCTGCGCCGCACGCCGCCATTCGTCCGCCGGCGCGATGGGCGTCACGAGCCCGACGCCGATCCTGCCGAGCCCGGCTCGCGCCGCGTCCACCGCCGTCATCGGTCCTCCTATAATCGGAACGAGCAACCCGCTTAGGACGTTACCGGAACGTCCGCCCCGCTTGTCAACCGACGAAGGAGGCGCCCGGTGAGCGGACGGCCCCAGCGCGCCGACGCGCGCCGGAACCGCGAACGCATCCTCGAAGCCGCCTTCGAGGCCTTCGCCGCGGACGGCCGCCTTGTCCCGCTCGACGACATCGCGCGCCGGGCGGGGGTAGGAGCCGGGACCGTCTACCGGCACTTCCCGACCAAGGAGGCCCTGTTCCAGGCGGTCGTCACGGATCGCATCGAGCGGATCGTGGACGAGGCGCAGGCCCTCGTCCGAGCGGAGGAGCCGGGGGAGGCCTTCTACGGCTTCCTCATGTGGGTCGTGGAGCGCGCGATGTTCAACCACGCCCTGTGCGACGCTCTGGCCGCGGACCTGCGAACGCTCGACGCCCGCGGCCTGGACGAGCAGTTCGGCTCGGCCCTGGAGGAGCTTCTGCTGCGGGCGCAGTCCGCCGGCGAGGTCCGTCCGGACGTGGACGTGGACGACGTCCGCACCCTCATGGTCGGGGCCATGCTGATGGAACGCCGGCGGCGCCCCGGGGCCAGTCCGGGCCGCATGACGGCGCTGGCGTGCGACGCGCTCCGGCCCGTAACGAAAGACGACGAAACGTCGGCCCCGGTGCGTAACGAAAGGCGGTGCGAGGTGTGCGGGAAGCCGCTCACCTCAGCGCCGACGGGTCGCCCCGCCCGCTTCTGCGGCACCGCCTGCCGCCAGAAGGCGCACCGCCGCCGGAAAACCGCTTGAGTCGCGGCGCACCCCCGCGCCACGCTGGCCAGATCATGCGCACACGCGAGATCCGCGCCCGCTACGACCGCGACTCGATCACCGTCTACCAGGCGTACTCACCACAGATCGGCGTCCCGGCCGCCGAGCACGGCACGTTCGTCCCGCCGTTCTCCCGAGGCCGCATGACCTGGATCAAACCGTCGTTCCTGTGGCTCATGGCCCGCAGCGACTGGGCGCGCAAACCCGGTCAGGAGACGATCCTCGCCGTCCGGATCAGTCGGACCGGCTGGGAGGAGGCTCTGGGGCTGGCCGTTCCGACCGATCCCGACCGCCGCGTCTTCCGGAGTTCTGAGGACTGGCGCCGCCGCTTCGCGGAGGCGGTCGTGCATGTCCAGTGGGACCCCGAACGATCTCTCCACGGCCAGAAACTCGAAGCGCGCAGCATCCAGATAGGCCTCAGCCGCCACATCGTCGACCGCTACGTCGACGACTGGATCCTCGGCATCGATGACCTCACCCCGCTGGTCCGCAAGATCCACGAACTTCGCAAGGCCGGGCGCACACCCCAGGCCAGAGCCTTGCTCCCCAAGGAACGCCCGTACGTCCTGACACCCGCCCTGGCCGCCCGCCTAGGAGCCTCCCAGTAGCCAATAACCCCACCGAAGGCGCCCCCCGGGGTTCACGGCCCGCCGCCGTCCCCGTGCAGCTTTGGAGCGGTCCCGCCCAATACGGAAGACAGTGCTTCCCGCATGCCATCAGCTCCCCGAGGTATGCCCGGGTAGAGGGCGGGCGCTGCGCCTCACCGTGTGCGATAAGCCTCCAGGCGGTCGGCCAGCTCGCGCGGTCGGCTCAGAGCGACGAGGTGCCCCCCGGGCATCTCGTCCACGCTGATCCCGAGCCGTTCGCCGACCACTCGCCGCTGGAACTCCAGCGGGAAGAGGCGGTCGTCGCGTGATTGCAGAACCACGGTCGGAGTGCTGGGCCACTTGTGCAGCGGCCACGGCTCCGCGAACGGGGTGGACGACTGCACGGTCTCCTGCGACAGCGCCGCGGCCTTCACGTCGTCCGGCACATCGTGGAAGAAGCACTCCTCGACGTCGAACTCCGCGGACGGCGTCCGTCCCTCCCGGATCGCCTGGTCGGACATCGCCTTCGCCTGCCCGGTGTTCCCCCACCAGTCACCGCCCGTCTCGCCTGGCGAGGGGACCATGGCGTTGAGCAGCACCAGCAGGTCGACGGGCACCCGCTCGCAGACGAGCGGTGCTGTGAGCCCGCCCATCGACTGCGCCACCAGGATGATGTCCGTCCGATCCCCGATCGCCTCGACGACCGTGTCGGCGTACTCCGAGAGGCCCGCGGCGTCGTCCCCGGCCGGAAGCTCGACGGCTACGGCGTCGTGCCCCCGCGCGCGCAGCTCCGGCACCAGACGGTGCCAGAACCAGGCCTGCCCGCCCGCGCCCGGGATGAGTGTGTACGTCGCCATGTTCATCGACCTCCGTAGTGCGGCGGCAGCGACACTAGCGAGCCACACGGACATTCCCCTTCCCCCTGCAGCCCCGATCAAGGTCGGGACGCCTGAATACGGAGACCGTCCCGGCGCGTCGCTCGCTTCGAACGTGTGTTCGTATTAACTTGTCGTCCCGTGCTGATCGATGAACCGGTCTCGGCTGAGACCACGCCCACGGGCCGCCCCTCCCACATCACCGGCCCCCGAGGCCGCTACCACGTGCGCCGAGTCCTGGAGGAATGGCAGGCCCCGGGCCAGGCGAGGTTCTACCGCCTCCAGGTGGCGACACCAGACGGCCCCGCCATCGCCGAGGTCATCGCCCCGCACAACCCCGGCCCCTGGACGCTCCACCAGGTATGGCCCTGACCCGCCACCCCGACCAAACCACCAACCCGTACGCAGGCACCCCCGAGCCCACCGTTCAACAACCCCCGTCAGCCGCACCCCCACCCGTGGCCGAGGTTCCCTTAAGCCACCAGGTATGGCCTGACACTCCCGGGCCCGATACACGTCGCGTTCGCCATGGCTCGGCGTCCGGACAGGCCGTGCCCGCTCGTGCGCGCGCTGTCCCCGAGGTGGGCTTTCAGCGATACTCGTCAGTTCTGGTTCGCGCCCGGAGCCGGGTTTCCCTGTAGCTACAGGTGTGGTCCTGACGCTGCCGGGCTGGTAAGCGTTGCCTTTACTACGGTTCGGCGGTCCGGACAGGCCGTGCCCATCGGTGTGCGGGCGCCGGCTCCGGAGGGCGGTGTTCAGCAGAACCCGTCCGTCGTGCTTCATGCCTGTGGTCGGAATTCTCTTCCAGGACGTCTCGCGGCACGACGACGCTGCTACCTCAGCGATTCCGTTCCCGTCCGCCTGCACGCTGTCCGACGTCGGGCTCGGGCTTCGAGTGGCCGGGCGGTGATGCCGTCCGGTAAGCCGGTCAGCCGCGAACAGGCATGACGCCGACCGATGCCATGGCGGCGGGTGCTGCCTGTGTCGGTCCTGCGCTGCCGTGATCGACAGATCTTCATCGACCTTCTTGTGCGAACCGGGCCTTGGCGTGGTGCGCGCGGGAGGCGAGGATCGGCGCCATGGATCTGCTGGAGACTCTGGTCGGCAAGGGGTTGCGCCGTGAGCCGCTGACCCGGGCCGAGGCGCTCGCGGTGCTGGAAACCTCCGATGACGACCTGCTCGACGTGGTGGCCGCCGCCGGCAAGGTACGCCGGCACTGGTTCGGGCGGCGGGTCAAGTTGAACTACCTGGTCAACCTGAAGTCGGGGCTCTGTCCTGAGGACTGCTCGTACTGCTCGCAGCGGCTGGGGTCCAAGGCGGGAGTCCTGACCTACACCTGGCTGAAGCCCGACGAGGCGGCCGCGGCGGCGGAAGCGGGCGTCGCCGGCGGCGCCAAGCGCGTGTGCCTGGTGGCCAGCGGACGTGGTCCGACCGACCGGGACGTGGAGCGGGTCGCCGGCATCATCTCGGCGATCAAGGAGCGCGACGCGGACGTGGAGATCTGCGCCTGTCTCGGCCTGCTGTCCGGCGTGCAGGCGGGGCGGCTGCAAGAGGCGGGCGTCCATGCCTACAGCCACAACCTGAACACCGCCGAAGCCGCGTACGCGGACATCTGCACCACGCACGAGTTCAGCGACCGGGTCGACACCGTGCGGCAGACCAAGGAGGCAGGCCTGTCGGCCTGCTCAGGGCTGATCGCCGGCATGGGGGAGAGCGACGCGGACCTGGTGGACGTGGTGTTCGCACTGCGCGACCTGGACGTGGACTCGGTCCCGGTGAACTTCCTGATCCCCTTCGAGGGGACCCCGATGGCCGAGAAGTGGGCCCTCACCCCGCAGCGGTGCCTGCGGATCCTGGCGATGGTGCGTTTCGTCTGCCCGGACGTGGAGGTGCGTCTCGCCGGCGGCCGGGAGATCCATCTGCGGACGCTTCAGCCCCTCGCGCTGCACGTGGTCAACTCGATCTTCCTGGGCGACTACCTGACCAGCGAGGGGCAGGCCGGCAAGGCCGACCTCGACATGATCGCCGACGCGGGCTTCGAGGTCGAGGACACGGCCACCACCACACTGCCCGAACACCGAAGGCGGTCGAAGACCTCCATATCCGATGACGCACCCGAGCGAGAAGACATCCATGGCGGCGGCGCCGTCCGCACTCCCCGAACACCTCCGCCTGCCCGGGCCGATCTGGTGACGGTGCGCCGCCGCGGAGCCGGCACCACTCTGCCCCCCAATGCCTGACGCGCCGGGCCGTCCCCGGGCGAAGCCCCACACCCGATGACGGACCCGAACGCGAACACGTCCATGGCGGCGGCGCCGTCTGCCCTCCCCGAACACCTCCGCCTGCCCGGGCCGATCTGGTGACGGTGCGCCGCCGCGGAGCCGGCACCACTCTGCCCCCCAATGCCTGACCCCCTGAGCCGTCCCCGGGCGACGCCCCCACATCCGATGACCGACCCGAGCGCGAACCCGTCCAGGGCGGCGGCGCCGTCTGCCCTCCCCGAACACCTCCGCCTGCTCGTAACCTGGCGCGCCGGGTCGGGGGTGCTCTGGGCGTAGCTGATTGCTCGGAGGTCAGTGGGGGAGGCGAAGGACGAGGCGCTTGGAGAAGCCACCTCGTTCCGCCGCTTTGGCGGCGCGTCGCTCCTCCAGTTGTTCGGGTGAGAGGCCGTGGAGGGCGGCGAGGGCGTGAAGCACCTCCAGAAGGTCGGCGAGCTCCGCAGGGTCGTCGGACGCGATGTACTCGCCGGCCTCCTCGTAGAGCTTGTTGCGCAGCAGCGCCCTTTGCTCCTCAGGGGCTGCGGTCCGTGTCTCCGGGGAACCGCCCGCGTCCCGGATGATCTCGGGGATCCGGTCGCGGACGAGCTTCTCGGATCGGCGTCCGTCCCCGGTCTGGTGCCCGGTTCCGCCGTGGCGCCGGTCCAGGGACTGGACCCACTTGAGGGCGACCGCCGCCGTCTGGATCAGTTCGTTGCGGAGGCTTCGCGGATCGGACTCGGCCAGCGCCTCGTAGAACTCCTCGGTCAGGATGTGACGCCACGTCAGTTCGCCACGCGACCATGCCGCGGCGGATTCCTGCTTCGCCTCCTCGGCGCGTGGGGTGAAGCCCGGGCCGGTTCCGTCAGGGAACTCCTGGACGCCCCACTTCCGGTCTTGGGCTTCACGTTCTGCCGCCACATCCGCCAGCGCCCTCGCGAGCGATCCCGGTGCCTGCTCGGTCTCCATGCCCGACGACGTTAGCCACTCGGATGACCCGCCATGGCGTGGTCCGGTTCGCAGCTGAGCAGTTCATGGAGGATGGGCGGGAGTTCGTCCCACAGCCATTCGTTCAGCGTGCCCGGAAAGTCCGCGGGCGGGCGTACGGCCAGGCGGTGAGGCGTCACCTCGGTGAGACGTACGGCGAGAGGGCCGTCGTCCCACATGAGGTCGCGGTTGCCCCAGAAACCGGAGAAGTCGGCGGCCGTCAGCAGCAACTGAGCGGGCAGGGCATGCTCTCCCGGATGCCTGCCGAGGGGCAGCAGCCGTTGGGCGGTGGTGCGCAGGACGTTCAGCGCGGCCAGGTCGTGCGGGCAGGCGACGCCGGTGATCTGCAGTTCGGGCAGGCCGAACCGGCACAGCCCCCGGGTCGTGAGGTAGACGCAGGAGCAGCCGTCGATGTCGTCCTCGTCGGCGGTGCAGCGGCCGGAGTTCCGGTAGGGCGGCAGGGCGGCGCCGAGCCAGTCGTCGGCGAGGGTGAACTCGTCGAATCTTCCGAAGGGCACGACGGGCAGGACCTGGCTCGCCAGGGGGTCCACCAGCACGCCGCAGACCGATTCGGCGACCGCCTTCGCCGCGGCGCGGGCGAGGTGAGGCCCTAATGGCAGGTCACCGGCCGGCAGGACCGACGTGACGCCGATGTGCTCAGTCGCTTGGCGGAGCCTTTCGGTGTCGTCGGCGTCCGCACCAGTGATGCCGGAAAGGTCCCAGGGGGAGTTCGCGGCGGGGTGGCAGGCGAGCGCGAGTCGGGGAGAGCCGAGCCTTTCCGAGATCGCCGCCGCGAAGGACCCGGAGAACCTCCGGAGGATCGCCGCCGGCAGGTCGTCGGGGTTCCTGTCGGTCGCGACGACGAAATTGGCGGTCGTCTCTTCGGGGACCGTGATGGTGACGCGCATTGCAGCCTCCTCGTGGCAGGTGGACCGGCGTGCGAGGTTCAGCATCGGGGAGTCCGCCGGGCGGGCTGAGGCGAACGGGATTCTGTGGATAAAGGCAGCCGGGCTTCTGCATGGAAGGCTGGGGGGATGGACGCGATACGTCGGCTCGGAGTCGGGCTCGCCGCGCTGGGGCGGCCGGCCTACATCAACGTGGGAAGCGCCGGGGAACTGCCGCCCGGGCGGAGCGTGGAGGCGATGCGCGAGGCGACCTGGAGCGTCCTCGACGCTGCGTACGCGGCAGGCGTCCGATGGGTGGACGCTGCGCGCTCCTACGGCAGGGCAGAGGAGTTCCTTGGCGGCTGGCTAGCGGCACGTGCTCCCGAAGGGGTCCGTGTGTCGAGCAAGTGGGGTTACGCCTACGTGGGCGAGTGGAGAACAGACGCGAAGGTGCACGAGGTCAAGGAGCACAGCCTTGGCCGGTTCCAGACCCAGTACGAAGAGACGCGGAACCTTCTGGGCGGGCACCTGGCCGTTTACCAGGTGCATTCACTCACCGAGGAGAGTCCGCTGTTCCAGGACGTCCCCCTACAGGAGGCTCTGGCCCAGTTGGCCGGTGAGGGTGTTCGCGTGGGGTTCTCGACGTCGGGGCCACGGCAGGCGGACACGATCAGACGTGCCATGGGGTTGGAAGCAGCCGGTCAGAGGCTGTTCAGCACGGTCCAATCAACGTGGAACATCCTGGAGACCTCCGCTGGAGACGCTCTGCGCGAGGCCCATGAAGACGGACTGCATGTGCTGCTCAAAGAGGTGCTGGCCAACGGCAGGCTCGCTGTGCAGCCGCCCGTGGAGGTGCAAGACCTCGCGTCCAAGCACCACGCGGGGCCGGACGCCGTGGCTCTGGCGGCGGCGCTCAGCAAGCCTTGGGCCGGGACCATCCTCATCGGCGCCGTGAGCCCGGCCCAGTTGCGGGCAAACCTCGCGGCGACGGAGGTGCTCCTCGAGGAGGGCGACCTGGAGGAGCTGGCTGGGCTGAACGTCCCAGCGGACCGCTACTGGGCCGAACGGAGCGCGCTTTCCTGGACGTGAGCGGTCGGACGAATCCCCGTGCCGTGGCACGATTTGATCACCCTCACCATGAACGGATCGCCGTGTCCCCGCAGCCCGAACCGCCCCAGATGATCGGCCCCTACCGCGTCGTCTCGCGGCTCGGTTCCGGTGGAATGGGCGAGGTGTTCCTCGGGGCGTCGCCCAGCAGGCGGCTGGTCGCCGTGAAGGTCATCCGGCCGGAACTGCTGGACGACCCCAAATGGAGGGAACGGTTCCGCCGCGAGGTCACCTCGGCCCGCTCCGTGAGCGGCTTCTACACGGCTCCCGTTGTCGACGCCGACCCGGACGCGCCACAGCCGTGGCTGGCGACGCAGTACATCCGCGGTGTGAGTCTCTCCGCAGTCGTCCGGGAGAAGGGGCCGCTCCAGGAGCAGACGGCCTGCCGCCTGGGAGCCGGCCTGGCGGAGGCGTTGATCGCAATCCATGGGGCGGGGATCGTCCACCGCGATCTGAAGCCGTCCAACGTCCTGCTCGCCTCTGACGGTCCTCGGGTCATCGACTTCGGAATCGCCCGGCTCCTGGACGCTCTGCCTCTGTCGCGTACGGAGATTCTGGGGACGCCCGCGTACATGTCGCCGGAGCAGGCTCTAGGCGATCCCGTCCATCCGGAAAGCGACGTGTTCTCCCTCGGTTCGACGCTCGTCTACGCGGCGACCGGTGCGGCGCCGTTCGGTGACGGGCGCAAGGTTCGCGGACGGATCGTCTACGGCGAACCCGACCTCGCCCTCCTGCCGGCTCCCATGCTGGGGCTCGTCACACGCTGTCTGTCGAAGGACCCAGGGGAACGTCCGACACCCGAGCAGATCCTCGTCGCCCTGAGCACGTTGCTGGACGCGCACTACGGCGAGGAGTGGCCACCCCTGGACGTCGAGCAATTGATCGACGTCCGGGAACGGACCCTGGTCGAGTTGACAGCGGAGCAGCCCACCTTGCGTGAGCCGCGTCAGGAGGACGTGCACGGGCCGATATGACCGGTCGGCCATGGAGACAGGGGCTGAGATTCTTCTCACTTTCCCCGGCCGCACCGGCGCGGCACCGAACGGCCACCGTGGCATCCTCTCCCGGCGCGCGAGATCATGAGAACGCCTCACCGGCCGGCCGGCTGGGACGACCGGTGGGGAGGGCGAATTTCTGGTCGATCGCTGCTGACCGTCCAGCTTTCTGCCCAGGCCAGCCGGACCAGGCGTTTCAGGCCAGATCGTCCGTTTCGATATACGGGCGAGACGGCCGGGTCGCCGCGTCCGCGAGTGCCGGTGGAGCGGGCATGACGAGTCGTGAACGGCTCGTGCGCCCGCGCGACCGGCCGGTCCGCCGTCAACGGGGACGGCCCGGATCAGCCCCTGTGATCACGTGGATACGATGAAACCGGAACGTCTACGCAGGTGTGGACGCAGTTGGGAGTGAGCGAGTATGTCGGATTTCGAGCTCGACCACGCGGGCGGCCGCATGCCTCTGGAGGTCAGCGAGGCGACCGAGGGCCCGTCGGGGCTGGTCGTCGGCAGTCTCCTCAAGGAGACGGGCCATGTCACGCTCGATCCGGGTTTCACCAACACGGCGTCCACCACGTCGGCCATCACCTACATCGACGGTGAGGCGGGGATCCTGCGCTACCGGGGCTATCCCATCGAGGAGCTGGCGGAGAAATCGTCCTTCCTCGAAGTGGCCTACCTGCTGATCTACGGCGAGCTGCCGACGGCCGACCAGCTGAGCGCGTTCACCGACAGCGTCCGCCACCACACGCTGCTGGACGAGAAGTTCCGCGCCTTCTTCTCCGCCTTCCCGCGCCGCGCCCACCCGATGGCCGTGCTGTCGTCCGCGGTCAGCGCCCTGTCGACGTTCTACCAGGACAGCCTCGACCCGTTCGACCCGGAGCAGGTCGACCGGTCGAGCATCCGGCTCATCGCGAAGCTCCCGACCATCGCGGCCTACGCCTACAAGACGTCCAACGGCCAGCCGCTGCTCTACCCGGACAACTCGCTCGGGTACGTGGAGAACTTCCTGCGCATGATGTTCGGCCTGCCCACGCAGCCGTACGAGATCGACCCCGAGATCGCGCGCGTGCTGGACATGCTGTTCGTCCTGCACGCCGACCACGAACAGAACTGCTCCACCTCCACCGTGCGTCTGGTGGGCTCCAGCCAGGCGAACCTGTTCTCTTCGGTGTCCGCGGGCGTCGACGCTCTGTTCGGCCCCCTGCACGGTGGCGCCAACCAGGCCGTCCTGGAGATGCTTGAGCGCATCCACGACAACGGCGACGACATCGACTCGTTCGTCGAGCGCGTCAAGAAGAAGGAGCCCGGCGTCAAGCTCATGGGCTTCGGGCACCGCGTCTACCGCAACTACGACCCGCGCGCCGCCGTCGTGAAGAAGGCGACGGGCAAGGTCCTGGACGCGCTCGGCAAGTCCGACCCGCTGCTGGACCTCGCCATGCGCCTCGAAGAGGTCGCCCTCAGCGACGACTACTTCATCGAGCGCAAGCTCTACCCGAACGTGGACTTCTACACCGGCGTCATCTACAAGGCGATGGGCTTCCCGACGAACGCCTTCACGGTGCTGTTCGCCCTGGGCCGGCTCCCCGGCTGGATCGCCCAGTGGCGCGAGATGATGAACGACCCGTCCACAAAGATCGGACGTCCGCGCCAGGTTTACGTGGGACCGGGCGAGCGCCCCTTCGTAGAGCTTTCCGCCCGCTAGCGGCGGTTCCCGGGCGCGGTCCCGGGACGGCGGGAGCGCGTGTGCGGCGGGCGGGGTCCCCACCCCGCCCGCCGCATGATCATCTTCGGGGACGCCGCCGGGTTAGCCTGGGGGCGACGACTCCCCAGCGGAAGGCGCTCACCCATGCCCTCCATCGCCGAGAGCAGCCTCGTCAGCCTGGACTTCTGGTCGAAACCGCAGGACCAACGCGACGAACTGTTCGCCTCCCTGCGGGCCGCGGACGCGCCGGTGTTCTGCCCCGTGCCGGACGAACCGGGGTTCTACGCGATCGCCCGCTACGAGGAGGTCGCCGAGGCCAGCCGGAACCCCCAGGTGTTCAGCTCGCAACCCACCGCGGTCAGCCTGGTCGACCCGCCCCCTCAGGTCGCCGCCTACAGCGGCTCCATGATCAGCATCGACGATCCCCGGCACGCGCGGCTCCGCCGGATCGTCTCCCGCTCGTTCACGCCGCGCCTCGTCCAGCGGGTCACGGGAGACGTCGCCGTCCTGGCCCGCCACATCGTGGACGAGCTGACCGAGCGCGGCCCGTGCGACTTCGTCGAGCACGTCGCCATGCCGATGCCCCTGCGGATCATCTGCTCGATGATGGGCATCCCGGAATCCGCGTACGACGACGTCATCGAGGCCACGAACGTCATCATCGCCATCGGCGACCCCGACTTCGTCGGCCCTGACGGAGTCGAAAGGACGGTCGTCCTCAGGGAGAAGTTCTCCCTCCTGCACGCACTCATGGCCGATCTCGGCCGTCTGCGCCGTGAGAACCCCGCCGACGACCTCGTCACCGCGCTGACGCACGCGAACGTCGACGGGGAGGCCCTCGACGACATCGACCTGGGCCGCTTCTTCTCGCTCCTGGTCGTGGCGGGGAACGAGACGACGCGCAACGCGCTGTCGCACGCCCTGAGCCTGCTCACCGACAACCCTGATCAGCGGGACGTCCTGCTGGGGGACCTGGACGTCCGGCTTCCGGCCGCCGTCGAGGAGATCGTCCGGTACTCCACCCCGGTGACGTGGATGCGCCGGACGCTGACCCGCGACCACGAACTGGGCGGCCACGTCTACCGCGCCGGAGACCGGGTGATCCTCTACTACAACTCGGCGAACAGGGACGAGAGCGTCTTCAAGGATTCGCACGCCTTCGACGTCACGCGCTCGCCCAACCCGCACTTCGGTTTCGGTGCTCCCGGACCGCACTTCTGCCTTGGCGCGCACCTGGCCCGCCGCGAGATCACGGTGCTGCTCCGCGAGCTGTACACGCGGCTGCCCACCTTGCACGCCACCGCGCCGCCCGTCCGTCAGCGGGCGAGCTTCATCAATGGGATCAAGTCCCTGCCCTGCGCGTTCTGACTCCAACCGGAAGGTCTCGGCCTGCCGCGGGCGTCACCGCCAGCCCGTGACGCGGCACCGGTTATCCACAGAAGCGCGTTCTAGTCGTTCCGGTGGCGTCCGTGCCTGAGGCTGAGTCGCGTTCACGTCAACGCGACAAGAAAGGCCCGGCCATGCCTGAGATGACGCGCGCCGATCACAGCGCCAACCAGCTCGCCACGCTTCTCGGTCTCGCCCGCTGGCAGTTGCGCCTCGGCCTGGAGCACGGGCTGCTCCCGAAACCCGACCTGGAAGGGGACCGGTGGTCCGCCGCCCTCGCCGAGGGAGCCCGCGGTCGAAGCGAGGAGATTGTCGCCCGGTTCGGCGACGAGCCCCCCATCGGCTCGGCGAAGGCCGCCGCTCGGCTGGCGTCCCGGGTGGGCCTCGACGTCGAGCGCGGGGACGTCGAGGTCCTGGTAGCCCAAGGCGACCTCGACGTCATCAGCACCTTCCGCAGCACCTTCCGCGGATTTCCCGTCTACCTACTTCGCGATCTGGACCGGCTCGATCCCGACTCCGTGCGCCGAGTGGTCGCCACCAGGAAGGGCCCGCTGACCGACACCGTCGACGCCGGCGGAGCGGCGACTATCCTCGGCTGGCACCGCAGAACCTTCGACCGGATCGCGGTCGAACGCGGCCTGGAGACGGACAGACTTGGCCGCTACGCACTCTCCGACGTCCGGGCGCTGAGCGCGGACGAGGAGCTGACCCGCCAAGTGGGGGAGGAGCAACGGAACCTGGCCCTCGCTCGAACACGCCGGTCCGAGGCACGAGCCGAAGACGTGGTCCGCGCCTGGATCCTGCGGTGCTCTGCCTTTCTGGACGGCGACGCCGACCAGCCCCCGGACACGGCCCCCGTGGGACGAGCGCTGAGAAGCCTCACGACGATCAGGGCCGATATAGCGAAACGAGAACCCACGCCCTAGAAGCCGCCGCGAGGCTTCACCGCAACGCCCAGACGGGCTGGACACCTAGCGATGACTGCTAAGAAGCACCACTCGGCGCGATCGTCCAAGGACACCTCGACTTCGGGGACGCGCGGAATGAGTGTCGTTCTAACCGCGTCGGGAGGTGGAGCGGCGACGGGTCGGTGGCTTCTGAGTGTCCTTCTGCTGGTCCAGCACCTTCAGGAGACGGTCACGTGCTTCCGTCCGGGACATCGCCGGAAGGCGGGAAGGGAAGTTGGACGCCACGGCGGGAGGCGCCTCGACCAGCCCGTCGGCGTCGATCACGGCCTGATCGCCCGCCCAATGACCGAGCAGGACCGCGAACACGGCATCCGGATGGTGGGTGAGAAGTGCCATGATCCGCTCCGCCTCCTGGGCGCAGTCGGCCACCAGCAGCAGACGCCGCCCCTCAGTGACGCCGCTCCTCTCTCGGATGGCGAGTTCGGTTTCCAGGTACGCGAGCGCCGCGTCGAGGTTCCCGGGGATGAAGAGACCCGCCGTGTTGTCGTCGAGCAGCTCATCCTCGGCCAGCCCGAAGAGAGTGATGGCGTCGGCCCGCGGGACGACGACCAGTGAGTCGTCACCGTGGACGTCGAGCGCGGTCAGCGCCAATACCCGCGCGGTGGATGTCGCGCCCGGCCCCGTGAGGCCTGCGGCCGGCGTGGCAAACGGGTTGAGCGCAGGACGGTAGGTGAATCGCACGGCCTGCGGGTCCTGGGCGCTGGGCGCGGGAACGGGGGACAGGCCGGCGGTGGCGGCGGTGTAGATGCGATGCCGGAACGGGTAGCACATCGCTGCCGCGGCGGGGAGCAGGAGGCTGAGAAGCAGTACCGGTTGCAGCGAGGAAGGACGTGAATCGACCTCGTCGGCCTGTTCGCGCGGTCGCACCAGGGAGGAAGGATGTGGATCGACCTCGTCGGCCTGTTCGCGCGGTCGGACCGGGGCGGAGGCCACGGATGGGCGCTCGGGGGTGCTCTGGGAGGGGCTGGGAGACGGGGGTGCGCTTTTCGGACGGGCCGGCGAGGCAGGACGCGGAACAACGTTCTCGCGCGGGTGCGGCAATGGCACCTTGTGTTCCTTCTTCGGCTTCCGGTCGTACCGCTCGCCCCAGCGAGGCAGATCTCGGCCATGTCCCGAACGTCTCCGAGACCTCTCGTACATCGCCACCCATGCCTCCTTGCACTTGTGCGCGGCGTACCGGTCGCCAACAGCGTGGCGACAGACGGGCGGGACGGGCCTGTGCGGTTCCGGCTCGGTGGCGGCGGCCGCGTCGGACGGAGCCGTCGCACCGATACTGATGGCGCCGGCCATGGCGGTACACCCCAGAAAGCCGCAGGTGCAGCGGAGCCATTCGCCGAAGACGACGGCGAGTCTGGGATGTGCCAGGAAACGGTTCATCTTCGCCCCGGGGGATCGCGTCGGTCACCGTGTGAATGCCGATCGTAGCCACTTTGGCTACGGAGCGTTGAACATTGCCCACAGTCGGCTTCTGTCATCCGGCCGAGCCGTCGCCGCCGCGCGAGTGACGGATATATATGGCATATCCCGGATCATCCCGAAACGCCGCGTGCCTGCCCCTAGTCCCGCGCGCCGGGCCGCCAAAGCGCTGAATTCCCGTGAATTCAAAGGGATGCGCGAGGAGGGGGATCGGTGATAAGACAACCCCAAGCAACGACACCCCGCATGATCAGCACTTGCTCGAACCCCCTGAGGAGCCCCCCGAAGTGGCATGCTCGGGTGACGGCAGGGTCCCAAAACTGTCACTCGCTGTCACTGCGACCAATGGTCGAACTCTCCAAGGTGCCCACCTCTCCTGTCCCGGCCAGGAACGCCAAGATCTCGCGTCCCCAACGCAGGCGAAGTCGCGCGAATTCACCCTCCCCCGGCCGGACGGGCAACATAGACAAGCTTCGCCGTGATCGACTTGGCGTCGCCCTTTGTTCGATTCTCTCAACCTCCAGCCCCACCAGATCACCGAGACGCCCCTGAGCCCCGCCCCCGCGCCAAGCCGACGATGCGTGCCCGGTGCCGCGTAGTTCATGGAGCCGCTGCCAGCAGCCGGTCGGCCTGGACGGGCCCCCGGCAGGGCGTCGCCGGGATGCACGAGCGGGGGCCCTGCTAGACGGGGAGTGCACAGCGCCGCACCAAGCGCCGTCGACACGAGCCCGCAGATGCCGCTGGCGCCCCGATTGCTCATGACCCGAATACGGTGCCGCGGCCGCATCACCTGGTCTGGATCGCGGATCGGCGCGCTCGCCGCGGTGAACACCAACGACTCGCCGGCAGTGCCGCCAGTGTGTCGTGCGCCGACCGCAGCTCCTCACCTCCGGGATGGCATTCAGGACGGCGTCCACTGTGGGCCGCGGGCTGGCGGCGGCTGGCTCTTCTCCTGGGGCCGTCCAGGACGGCGTCTACCGCCGAGGTTGCGTCCCGGCGGCGACTCGCTCACCTCCGGGTCGCCGTTGGGGACGGTGTCCACCGCTGAGGCGGCGTGCAGGCTGCGACGCGGTGCCCTCTTGGTCGCTGTTGAGGGCGGCGCCCACCGTTGGGCGGCGGGCTAGCGGCTGGCTCTCTCGCCTTCGCGGCACAGTCCGGGTCGGTGTCACCTCCGAGGCTGGGGGCAGCCGCAGGCCGGGGGGTGTTGGGCATCTGGGTCTCGGGCGGAGGCTGGGGACTTAGGCGGCGGTGGGGAGGGGGTTGGGGGTGGGGGGTTCTTGGGTGTCGTGCAGGCCCATAGGGAGGGTGTCGCCCCAGAGCCAGTCGTTGATCGTGCCTTCGAAGTGGGCGGGCGGGCCTACGGCGATGAGGCGGGAGGTCAAGGGGGAGAGGTGGACTTGGAAGGGCGACGGCGGGGTGAGGGGGACGCGGCGGGTTGTGCCCCAGAAGTCGTTGAAGTCGCTCTGGGCCAGGTCGAGGACGTCGGGGATCGTGCGGTCGCGGACGGCCGGGCCGGTGGCCAGCCAGGACCAGTGGTCGGTCAGGAGGCGGCGGGCCGTGGTGCGCAGGACGTTGAGGGCGGTGAGGTCGTGCGGGCAGGCGACGTCGGTGATCTGGAGTTCGGGGAGGCCGAAGCGGCGCAGGCCGCGGGTTCGGAGCCGGAGGCAGGCGCAGCCGTTGACGCCTTCTGGATCGACGCCGGGGTCGGCGGCGGTGCAGCGGCCGTTGGCGCGGAACGGCGGTAGGACGTCGCCCAGCCACCGGTCGGCCAGAACGAAGCGCGTCCGCTCGTGGGCGGACGGCGTCAGGACGTGGCCCGTGACCAGGTCGGCGACTATTCCTCCGGTGGCTTCGGCGATGGCGTACGCGGCGGCGCGGGCCACCTGGACCGCTCTGGGCTGGTCGGTGATCGGGGCGAAGGCGGTGACGACGGCGAACTGCTCGGCGTCGTTGAAGGCGCGCGCGAGTTGCCGGTCTTCTGGTCGTGCCGCCTTGATCTGCCCCGGGTCCCAGCGGAGGTGGGCGAGGTCTTCGCGGGCGACCTGGAGCTGGCGTGTGCCCAGGCGTCCGGCGATGTGGGAGAGGTAGGGGCCGTCCGCGGTTCTGAGAAGGTCGGCGGGGCCGTCCGGGACGGTGGTGGCGGCCACGGCGAACCGTGACGTGGTGGTGGACGGGACCGGGAACGTGATCGTGGCCATGGGACTCCTCCTCGCCTTTCGGGACGTGCCCAGCTTGCGCGGCCGTCCGGGCGAGCGGCAGTAGAACCTGCTTCTGTGGATAACCCCGTCGGCTGGGGCGGCTGTGAGAGCGGTGAGCGGGCGGGGTGGCGTGCGTGGTGGAGCGCGCCGGGCTCCTGGGGGAGGCGGGGTTCCGGTCTTGGGGCTGCCGGAGCGGGTGATCCGGCGGATCGGCCGGGAGGCGGCGGTGACAGACACGTCTGTCTAGCTGCGACACGCCGTTCGCCATGGAAAAGACCAGCTTCGGCCGAATTCGCGGTGATTCGCGCGGCATCGACGGCGCAATCGGGGGGAATGTGTACGTTGGGGAGATCAACACTGCTGTGAGCTGCGGGGACGGGCCCCGCCGCCCAGCCTCGGAAATCAGGAGGTCCCCGTGGCTCGAACACTGTCGAGGGGCACCCGCGTCACCGGTGCCGAACGCACCAGGCTCGCCGCCGAGCTCGCCCCGCGGTACGCGGCGGGCGAGAGCATCCGCGATCTGGCCGCCGAGACCGGCCGGTCGTACGGGTTCATCTACAACGTCCTGAAGGAGGCGGGAGTGCCGCTGCGCGGCCGGGGTGGCAACACCCGGCGCAAGAAGGACTGACCCGCTCCCGAGCCCAGCGAGACAAGGAAGAAGCGAGCACATGGCCGGACGTCCCCCTCGCCCCCCGGGGGGACCCCGCGCGCTACGGACCGCGGAACGCCCCGGTGACCTCGGAGCGCCCGTTCAGGCTG
This sequence comes from Actinomadura sp. NPDC049753, assembly GCF_040674655.1. Lineage (NCBI taxonomy): Bacteria > Bacillati > Actinomycetota > Actinomycetes > Streptosporangiales > Thermomonosporaceae > Actinomadura > Actinomadura sp. NPDC049753. The sequence goes on from NZ_JBFARL010000010.1 coordinate 48,622, forward strand.
GCAAGGTCGGCGGCCGCCCGCCCGGCCACCCAGCCCTCATAGTTGGAGACCGAACCCGCCCGCCCCTTGGCGAGGTCGGGGAACATCGTGTCGACGGCCTGATCGACGGCCTGGTCGCGCGCCGCCAGCACGGGAAGCAGATCCTTCCCGCCGGCGCCCGCGGCCGCCCTGTCCGCCGCTCCCCGCAGCCGCTCCCCGATGCGGACGGCGTAGGCGTTGAGGAACGCGTGGCGGAACGAACGCGTCCGTGACCGTCCCCGCGCGTCGCGTCTGGGACCCGCGTGCACCATGGCGGACGTCGCCTGGACCAGCAGGGACGTGAACAAGACCTCCACCGCGGCCAGGTCGGCCGGGAACCCGAGGACGGTGGAGAACCCCAGCTCCCGATGCCAGATCGCGCGGCAGTGGTTGGCCTCGGCCACCACTGTCAGCAAGACCGCCTTGGGCGCGTCGTAGGGGTTGTCCACGGCGATGCGGCGCCCGTCCGGGCCGCTGATGTCGCCCGACTCTGCGGCGATCAGCGCGTGGTCGATGCTGTGCCGAGCCATCAGCTCCTGGGCGCGCGTGCTGAGCGCCTCGGCTTCCTCGGGGAACTCGGTCGATTCGGCCTTGGCGAGGAGCGCGCGGACCCGTCCCAGAATCCGCTGATCAAGCTCCGCTCGCCTGTCGGCGCCGATCCTGGGCTCCCCGGGAGACCCGCTCCTCCTCGAACCGGGCGTATCCCTTCCAGGTCGGGACGCCCTCGTGGAGCCCCGGGCGTTCCCTGCGCCAGAGGCGCCGTGGCCGGGCTTGCCGGGGGGCGGGGTGATCGGAGGAAGCCTTGGAAGGGTTTCCAGCAGGTGGATGAGTTCGATGGCGCAGGCGACGTAGGTCGCGCGTTCGGCGCCTTCGCGGCGGCACCAGTGGGACGGGTGGGAGCCGTCGTCCGGCCACCACACGTCGGCCTGGATGGCGGCCAGTTGTTCGTGCCAGCGATCGTCGACCGCGCCGGGGAAGTAGGCGCGCGCCTCGTGGGCGATCGCGTCGGTGGCCAGGCGTGCGTGGCGGGTCGTGTGCCGGCGGATCGTGTAGCGCACCAGATCGGCCGGTTGCCAGCCCCGCTGCCAGGCGGAGGTGATTCCGTGACGCAGCCGGTCGGTGAGGCAGCGGTCGGCGGCTGCCGTCCAGTCCGGGGTGCCGGGACGGTCGGCCAGCTCGCCCACGAGCCGCCGGAACGCCGCGCGGTCGCGGCGAGCGAGCGATCGCACCGCCTCCTCGGCGGCGAGGGCTGCCGAGGCTTCGAACGGCCGGTCGCTGCGTCCGGTCTTCCGCACCGCCACTCCCGCCGTCCGACGTCGCCGGGGACGATTCTCCCACCCGGCGGGGACGAGGCTCGCCGCCGCCCGGCCGGAACGGGCAAAGCCTGCGTCCGGTCGCTCCTGCCGACGGACGGGCGAACTCGTCCGAATGCTGTTCGGTTCTCGGGGCGCCGGACCGCGCCGAACCGGGCTTGGACAAGGGGCGGATGGACCGCCGCCACATGCGGACATGACACTATGAGCGTGGACAACTTCGAATAGTGATCAATCCGATATCTTGATTGATTGAAAGATCCACGAGAGAGGCGCAAGCTGTCCCAGACGTCTGGAATGCCCCGCCCGTTCCTTCCGACCGACCGCCGACAGGACACGACTGATGTTCGAGATCTGGGAGACGAGTGAGCCCGCGCGGCTCATCAGTGATGCGGGGAGCCTGAAGGTCGCGCTGGAGAAGGTCGACACCATGTGCCGGCTCAGGCACGACCAGGCCGCGGCGCACGTGGGCGAGACCGGAGAGGGCTACCACTTCGAGATCAGGGACCACGAGGGCAAGGCGCTGGCGCGGCTGAGCTACGTCCCGGACACCTCCCGCGCGTACCAGAGCGTCGTGGTCGAGGAGATGCGCGGTCAGGACGGCGCCGGCTAGCAGCAGCCTCTCCGACAGCCCCCGGCCGTCGTCCGGGGGCTGTCGCATGTGCGGCCGGAGGCAGCCTCGTCACTCCTCGACGGTGACGACCGCTTCCTTGGCGTCCGGCTCCAGGAAGCGCAGCAGCGCTTCGCCTTCGGCCTTCAGCTCCTTGACGGCCGTCCGGGGGAGAGCCTCGAACGGGCGCATCCGGAGCGTGGCGACCTTGCGCTTGTACTCCGTCTCCCAGATGCCGCGCGCGAAGCCGTCCCAAAGGAAGACGGCGCGGACGCGCAGGTTCTTGGTCGTGAGCATGGGGCGGTGGTCGTCGGCTATGACCCGTCTGCGGTCGGAGTGTGCGAGGACGAGGCTGTCGAACTCGGGCAGGAACCGTGCGGGGGCGGGGACGTCCTCATCGGGGCGCGGCGCCTCCGGCAGGTCGAACAAAACTCGGCCCTTGTCGTCGGTGAAGGTGCGCAGGCTTGGGCGAAGGCGTTCCAGAGCCTCACCGGTCGAAGACAGGCCGGACCACGTCTGCGCGTCCGCGGCGGACGCCGGCCCGTAGGCGGCGAGGTAGCGCAGCATCAGTTCGTCGACGGCGCTCTCGGCGTTCGGCCCCGAATCCAGCCACGAGTCGGCCAGTGTGAAGCGCGACGTGCGCGGGAAGCCCCACCTGTCTTCGGTGGGCACCATGACCAGAGGGACGCACAACCGGACGGCATAGCCGAGAGCGCGGTCGTTGACGTCCGGGAACTGTTGCTGGAGCAGAGCGCGTATCTCGTTGAACGTCAGTGGTTCTCTCTGCAGGAGAGAACGTGCGGCGGGGACCACCTTCTCCAGTTCGAGTCCCTTGGCGCGGTCGCCCAGCACGCGCAGGCCACCGTCCAGCATCGGCTGCATCGCCGTACGGAATGCCGTGTAGTCCGCGCTCGTCACCAGGTGCAGGGTGGCGCGCATCATGGTGGCGCGCACCAGCCGCCGGTCGTGCAAGGCGGAGTGCAGATCGGATGCCTGGAACCCTTCGAGGCGCGTCCACAACCCCAGGAACGGCGGCTTGGGCTCCTGGGCCTGCAACCCGCACAGCCGCCCCACCGCCTCGGAAACGGGGATCGGCTCCCGTGCGAGCAGCATCTGCCGTGCCAGGGTGGCCCGGTTGAGGGCGCGGACGCTCAGGGTCTCTGTCATTCGTCCAGGATGCCGTGTTGACCGCATCCGCAGGGCCTGCGTCGTATCGGCGTGCCAGCCCAGCCCGACCGTCAACGGCGGCAAGGCGAGAGGACGGGATCGCGGACCCGCCCGAGCCTGCCCTGTCCTCCTGCTTCATGGCGACGCGGACGCAACGCCGACCATGATCGTCGGCTCCCCTTCTCCTTCGCGGCACGCGGCGATGCGGCGGCCTTGGCGCACGCCCGGGTGGTCGATGCGTTCGCCGACGCCACACCGGAGGGCCGCCCGATGCCGGTGTGACGGAGATCTCCGGCCCTGAATCTTCTCCGGAATCCGAGGTGCCTCCTGCGTGGCCAGGGGAGCACGCACCGTGCAGGACGCCCTCGGTCGTCTCGACGGCAGAGCGGGCCGACCGCGCGGATCCGCACTGGTCAAGCCGTCGCGGAGACCCGGCGAGCGCCTCATGGCGTGATCGATAACGAGCGACCGACCCTGGGGTTACGGCGGGATTTTTCTTGAAATGCACGTGCATCAGCCCTTGCACCTGCACGCCATTCCTAGCAGGATTGCCCCGGACCCCCGCACGTGAACTCCCCGGAGATCGCGATGACCGCACACTTGAACGACAGTGACCGACAGGCGCTGCGGCTGGCCCAGGATCTCCGCGAGGAGATGCGGGCGGCTCTGCCGCAGTCGCCGGCCCCGCCCTCGGTATCCCCGTTCGTCGATCAGGCCGGGATGCCGAGCGTCCTGCTGAGGATGGACGCCGAGACGGCCCGCGCCCTCATGGCCGTGCTGGCCGAGCGTCGCGGCGCGGCGGCGGAGCAGCGCCGGGCCGACGGCTCGCACGTCCCGCCACCCGTCCCGCCGCCCGCGGCCCAGGCCGTTCCGGCGGCACAGGGACCCGTCGTGGCGGCTCTGCCCTACGGTGAGCCCGCCTACGGGCAGCCCCCCTACGCGGAGGCCCCCTATGCGGAGGCCCCGTACATGGAGTCGCCCTACGCGGGGGCTCCCTACGCGGAGTCGCCCTACGTGCCGCAGCAGCCGAGCCCTGCCGTGTTCACCGGCGGCACCGGCCCGACCCCGCTCGTGCCCTCGGTCTACCCGACGCACTGACGGCTGACGACGTCCCCCCGCGCGGCTCACGGCCGTGCGGGTATGCGGATGCGCCATGCTGGCGTACGGCGCCGTGCGGCCCGATCATGCGGGCCGCCCTCCCTTTCGCGGTCACGCGTACGCTGTGACGGGTCCAGGGTGCGCTTCTGCGGCCACCCGCCTTCAGCGCCCATGAGTCCCGGGCTGTTCTCGCGCCCGGCGGCGGAGCGGTCCGGCCGGGCCGTGAACGCGGGCGGTCCATCGGAGTAAAGATCTTTCTTGGTGCGGGGACGGCGCCCGGCGACTGGCCCTCAGCCCCGACGGGAAAGGCGTTCCGCCCCAGTTCGGGGTTAAAAGATCTACCTTCTCAAAGGTAAAGAAATCCCCCGTTTGGCGAAAGCACGGTAATGCCGTATATAGTCATCCCCAGGTCAGGGTCAAAGAAGCCTTGACCTGGCCAATCGCATAACCGCCGCTTCCCGCCCGCCAGGCGGGATCACTTTCGCCGAACGCAGCCGTACCATGCAGCGGCCGCGCACCGTGCTGGGCCCGTGAGCCCCCGGTCGGCATCTTTCCCGCTTCATCCGAACCCGTGTCATCACGCACGTCCGCGACCGGTCGTGCGCGACTGAGCGCGGGTGCGGTCCACCATGCCCGTGGATCGTTCCAAAGCGGGTCTCCCTCGCGGCGGCATCTCCCGAGTCTCGAGTCTCGGAGCCGTTCACCCCTGCCCGGAAACAGGCGCGTGACCTGCGTGTCCTTCCCGTGCCGAGCGGCAGCCCTGTACCCCGAACGAAGGATCCCCATGCAGCAGCGAGCGATCAACGTCATCCTGACCGGCGTCACCGGCACCGCCCTCGCGGGCATGATGGTGGCCGGTGTCGCCGCCGCGAGCGATGACTCCGCTCCCAAGAAGCAGTTCCTGCCGCAGCAGGCCGTGGCCGCGCAGGAGCACCAGGCCCCCAAGCAGCTCGCCGACAAGGGCGCGGGCGGGTTCACCGTGCCGAAGGCCCCCGTGAAGGCCGAGGCCGACACCAAGGCCGGCTCGAAGGCCGAGCCGAAGAAGGCCGCCAAGCCCGTGAAGAAGGGTCCGAAGGCCCTGCTCAGCGGCAAGACCACCGCGTCCTACTTCTGGGACGACGGGTCCGGAGTGAACGGCGACACCGGCGCCCCCGCCGGCGGCAAGCCGATGCAGAAGGGCCTGTTCGCCAGCCCCAGCTGGCCCATGCACACCAAGGTCAAGGTGACCTACAAGGGCCGCAGCATCACCGGCTTCGTCGGCGACCGCGGGCCCGGCGAGCCGTCCCACCGGGGCGTGATGCTCGACCTCGACACCTACACCTTCCGGTACCTGCTGGACGGCAAGAAGCCCGAGAGCAAGTACAACGCCGGCTCCGGCGAGGGCCACCTGAAGGGCGTCAAGTGGGAGGTCCTGTCCTGGGGCTCCGGCGCCGGGAAGAAGGGCAAGCCCCAGCCTTTCGGCTCATGACATGAGGCCGGCGGACCATTCGTGAAAAGGCTCACAGTGCGAATGTGAGCCCGACCACGCCCGGTTCGCAGGGCCTCTCCAAGACCCGGCGCAGGGCTGCCGGTGCATGGAAAACGGGGATTCCCCGGTATCGAAAGATCACCGGGGAATCCCCATTTTCAGCGCGCCCGCGTTCTCGCGCGCCAGCTCCCGCGACAGCGCCCGCGCCGCGGTCCGTACGGCCGGCTCACCGAGCCGGAGCTCAGCCTCGCCATGAACGCCGGCTTCGCCGATCCCCTCTAGGCGGCCAGGAGGGGGATGACGGGGGCGAACGCCTCCATGGCCGCGTCCGGGACCTGGTAGTAGGTGAAGCCGAAGCGGTCGCGGCGGGCCAGCATCTGCTCGGCGATGTGCTCCGGCGGGCCCACGAACTGGGACGGCATGTCGAGGACGAGCTCGGCCGACGAGGCGCCCCAGCCGCGCGTCACCGCGACCGTCGCGGCGGCGCGGCGGGGGTCGGGGCCGAACGCGGGCGTCACCATCATGCTCAGCTCGACGTCCCGATCTCCGGCGGCCTCGCGGACCCAGTCGACCTTCCGGGCGATGGTGTCGGGAAGGCGCTCGGAGAGCTCGTCCGAGATCGTCCCCTCGGGCAGGGCGCGGGGGAGGATCCCGACGGTGTCGGCGTACCGGCCGGCGATGCCGAGCATGCGCCGGCTGCCCGCGCCCACGACGAGCGGCGGTCGCCGCTCCGGGCGGGGGAAGACCGTCAGGCCGTCGATCGTGTAGTGCTCGCCGGTGAACGAAATCTTCTCGCCGCTCAGCAGGCCGCGCAGGATCCGCAGCGACTCCGCCAGCCGCCCGACCCGCGTCCCGGGCGGGTCGAAGGGCATCCCGGCGGCCTCGTACTCCTCGCGCAGCCAGCCCGCGCCGAGGCCCAGCTCGAACCTCCCGCCCGACAGGTGGTCGAGCGTCGCGGCCTCCTTGGCGAGCATGACCGGGTGCCGGAAGTCGTTGGACAGCACCATCGTGCCCAGCCGCAGCGTGCTCGTCGCGCCCGCGGCGGACGCCAGCGCCACCATGGGCGCGAGCTGGTCGCCGAACGGCTCGGCGACGAAGTGGTCCCGCAAGGTCAGGACGTCGTATCCCAGCTCCTCGGCGCGGCGAGCTGTGTCGGCCAGTTCGGCGCCTGAGCGGATCGACTCGCCCACCACGCCGAAGCGGAAGTTCCTGTGCATGTCCCGAGCGTGCCCCGCGGCAGGGCCTTCTGGCTGGCAGGAATGCGACATGAGGTTCGGACCGGCGGAACGAGGCGAGCGGCTCGGTCGCCGTCCGTGCGGCGTAAGGGCGTCACCGACTGCCCCGTTCGCACCGGTCCTTTCCAGGCTGCGACGTACCGCGCGGTTTTTCAAGCAGCGGGCCGCCTACCCGCCGACACGCTGGGACAGGACCCGTCCCGGCCAGTCGCCCACGGTGAAGGCGGCGTCCGTCTCGAACCCGTTGCCCCGGTAGTACTCCACCAGCCGCCCGTCGCCGCCGCCGTAGCAGTCGACGCGCAGCAGGCCCACGCCCTTCGCCCTGGCCTCGTCCCTCGCCTTGGCGATCAGCGCGCCGCCCACCCCGTGCCCGGCGAACGCCCGGTCGGTGACCAGGAGGGTGATGTAGAGCTCCGGCTCGTCGACCGGCTCGACATAGTGCGGGGGCCCGGGCGCGACCGCCATGACGCCGGCGGGCCGCCCGCCGACCCGCGCCACCCAGAGCTCGTCGTCGCGGGCGATGCCCGAGATCCGCTCGACGCGGCGCGGATCCTCCGACCACGGCTCACCGCCCCACTGGCCCGTGCGGCCGTGGGCGGCGAGCCACGCCACCGCCCCGTCCAGCATCGCCAGCATCATCGGCGCGTCGCCGGGCCCGCCCTTGTGGATCTCCATCGCACCTCCTCGTGAGGGAGATCCTGGCAGTTCCCGATCGCCGGGGCGAGGGGCTCAGGAGCCGATGAAGCCGTGCGCGCGGGTGAAGAGGCCGAGCGTGATCGAGTGGAGGAGGTCGCCGGTCTCCCTGGGGGCCTTGCCCGCGAACGCGCGGGCGTGCGTGCCCTCCAGGACGATGCCGAGCTTGAAGCAGGCCATCACCGCGTACCAGGTGATGGACGACAGGTCGCGCCCGTCGACGGCGTCCGCGCGCTCGGCGTAGACCTCGACCAGCTCCTCGGCGGTGGGCAGCCCTCCCGCGGCGCCGAGCGGGCCGGCGAGGGCGGCGCTCTGGTCGGCGCGGTCGGGCCAGGTGGCCAGCAGCCAGCCGAGGTCGAGCAGCGGATCGCCGATGGTGCTCATCTCCCAGTCGACGATCGCGGCGACCTCCGGGCCGTCGAAGGAGTACATCAGGTTGGCCAGGTGGTAGTCGCCGTGCATGATCCCCGGGCGCCACGCCTTGGGGCGGCGCTCCTCCAGCCACCGCGCGACGTCGTGGAGGCCGGGGATGTCCGGTCCGGGATAGCCGTCCAGCGCGCTGTAGGAGTCGAGTTCGGACATCCAGCGGCCCACCTGCCGCTCCAGGAAGCCCTCGGGCTTGCCGAAGCCGCGGAGGCCGACCGCCTCGTGGTCCACGGCGCCCAGCGCGGCGAGCGCTCTCGCCGCGTTCAGTCCCATCTCGCGCCGGACGGTCGCGTCACGCGCGTGCGGCTCGGGGAGCGTGACCGACGCGTTGAAGCCGTCGACCGGGGTCATCAGGTAGAAGACCGCGCCGCCCATGACGGTCTCGTCCGGGCAGGCCGCGATGAGGCGCGGCGCGGGGACGTCGGTGCCGTCGATGGCCCCCAGCACGCGGGCCTCGCGCCGCAGGACCTCGTTCGTCCTCGCGCGCAGGTGGCCCGGGCCGCGCCTGAGCACGTAGTCGCGGCCGCCGCGACGGAACCGGACCAGCGTGTTCTGGGTGCCGCCCGCCAGCCGCTGGACGTCCTCGAACGGGCCGCCCGGCAGGCCCCGGCCTTCCATCCACCCGGCCAGGACGTCGAAGTCCACCAGGGCGCGGTCGATCTGCTCAGGCTGCACGGCGGTCCCTTTCCGTCGCTCGATGTACCGGAGAGTAACAGTCATGCACTTGCATTACTTACTGAGGTGGCCCGATTATCGGGGGACACCACCGAGGAGGCTCGCCATGGCTTGGGATTTCGAGACCGACCCCGCCTACCAGGAACTTCTCGACTGGGCGGACGCCTTCGTCCGGGACGAGGTCGAACCCCTGGACCTGGTGCTCGGCGACCCCTACGACAAGGCCGACCCCCGCTACAAGCGGCTCGTGCGCCCCCTCCAGGACCGGGTGCGCGAGAAGGGCCTGTGGGCGTGCCACCTGGGTCCCGAACTGGGCGGCCAGGGGTACGGGCAGGTGAGGCTCGCGCTGCTGAACGAGATCCTGGGCCGCTCGCGCTGGGCGCCGTCGGTGTTCGGCTGCCAGGCACCCGACTCCGGAAACGCCGAGATCATCGCCCATTTCGGCACGCCCGAGCAGAAGGAGCGCTACCTGCGCCCCCTGCTGGAGGGCGAGATCTCCTCCTCGTACTCGATGACCGAGCCGCACGGGGGAGCCGACCCGACCCTGTTCACCACGCGCGCCGTCCGGGACGGGGACGGCTGGGTCGTCAACGGCGAGAAGTGGTTCTCCTCCAACGCCCGCCACGCGACCTTCCTGATCGTGATGGCCGTGACGAACCCCGACGTCTCCGCCTACGAGGGCATGTCGATGTTCATCGTCCCGGCCGACGCGCCCGGGCTGGTCACCGTCCGGAACGTGGGCGTCGGCGGCGAGCGCGAGGGCTCCCACGGCTACCTGCGCTACGAGGACGTCCGGGTGCCGGCGGAGAACCTCCTCGGCGACGAGGGCGGCGCGTTCGCCATCGCCCAGACCCGTCTCGGCGGCGGCCGCATCCACCACGCCATGCGGACGATCGCGCAGGTCCGCAAGGCGTTCGACATGATGTGCGAGCGCGCGGTCTCCCGGCGGACCCGCTTCGGGCCGCTCGCCAAGATGCAGATGACCCAGGAGAAGATCGCTGACAGCTGGATCGAGATCGAGCAGTTCCGGCTGCTCGTCCTGCGCACCGCCTGGCTGATCGACAAGCACCGGGACTACAAGGCCGTCCGCAAGGACATCGCCGCGGTGAAGGCCGCGATGCCGAAGGTCTACCACGACGTCGTCCAGCGCGCGATGCACCTGCACGGCGCGCTCGGCGTGTCGAACGAGATGCCGTTCGCCGCCATGATGATGGGGGCCGAGGCGATGGGCATCGCCGACGGCCCCACCGAGGTCCACAAGATCACCGTGGCCCGGCAGCTGCTGCGCGACGTCGAGCCCGTCGAGGGCCTGTGGCCGTCCGGCCACCTGCCCACCCGCCGGGAGGCCGCCCGCGAGCGGTACGCCGAGGCCCTGGAGCATGCGATCGGCAATGAGTGACACCCGGGAACGACTGCTGGACGCCGCCGAGACCCTCTACGCCGCCCGCGGCGTGGACGCCGTCAGCCTCCGCGAGATCCTCCAGGAGGCCGGCGCCCGCAACGCCACGGCCGTCCAGTACCACTTCGGCGACCGCGCCGGGATCCTGCGCGCGATCTTCGCCCGGCACGCCCCCGAGGTCGAGGCCCGCCGGCACGCCCTGCTCGACGCCTACGAGGACGGCGAGCAGGGGGTCCGCCCCCTGGCCGCCGCCCTCGTCCGGCCCATGGCGGCCCGCCTGGCCGACGCGTCGGGACGCTCCTACCTGCAGATCTGGGCGGACGTGCTGAACCGCCCGGACCCCCTCGTCCCCCTGGCGGTCCTGGACGACCCGCGCGACAGCCTCTGCCGCTGGCGGACCCTGGTGGAACCCCTTCTGGAGGAGGACGCGGCCCGGCTGCACCGCCGCTTCACCGCCATCCTGTACGCCGCGATCGAGCTGGCCCGCCGCGCACGCTCCGGCCCCCGCACCGACGACCGGCTGTTCACCAGCTACCTGATCGACGTCGTCGCGGCGATCCTCGGCGCCCCCGTCTCCCCGGAGACCCGCCGCCTCGCCGACGAACGCGACGCCGCCCGCCGCTGATCGCCGAAGGCCAGGTCACAATCGTCCAAGACGGGGGGATCCGCTTCCCGCAGACTGGGCATCCCAGACCCCAGGGAGGGACGAGATGACCAGCGAGATCCGCCGCACCTTCTACCCGCTGATCCGGGCGGCCGACCCGGCCCGGACGCTCGACTGGCTGGAGAAGGCGTTCGGCTTCGAACCCGTCGACGTGCACAAGGACGACGAGGGCGCCATCGTGCACGCCGAGATGCGCTACGACACCGGCCTCGTCATGTTCGGGCCCGCCTCGACCGCCAAGGCCGCCGTCTACGTCGCCGTCGACGACCCCGACGCCCACCACGCCCGCGCGAAGGCCGCCGGGGCCGAGATCTTCCGCGAGCCGACCGACCAGGACTACGGCTCCCGCGACTACGCGGCCCGCGACCCCGACGGCAACGAGTGGTACTTCGGCACCTACCGCCCCTGACCCCCAAAGAGGCGACCTCCTCATGCGCCGCTAAATGAGATGGGCGTTGCCGAATCCCTCACACAGCACCCGGGGATGCCTGCTGACCAGAGACCCCGTGCTCGCCTGCCCCGCGCTCCGGGGAATGCTCAAGCTGAAGTTCGCGCTCCCGTTGCTCTTCCTTCAACGCTTCAACACGCTCCGCGAAGAGCCTGAAAGGGTCCGTTTCCTCATCGGCATAGTCCTGAATCCGCAACTCCAGATGCCGATACTCCTTCTCGATATTATTAGCGGTCTGCTGTTGGCTGAAGCTGAGCTCGCGCCAGCGGAAGAGCGTGCCGAATCCCGCGGCGCCCGCAACCGAGATACTCACGATCACAACGACCCAGTTCGTAGGGTTATCGGGGGCCATGGCTCCTGTCAGTGCAGTGACCAGAATCGATCCCAGCATGACGATCGACTGACTCAAGCGGTGGCGACGACGATTGCTCGCGGCCTTGCCGCGCTCCTGCTCCATGAAGTCCCAGGCCTCGGCCCGGTGGCGCTCGCGTATCGACTCCAATGAGGCCGTGTAACCGACACCGCCGGTGCGGCGCAGGGCGATGAGGCGTTTACGATCCTTCTCGATCTCGAAGATCGCGTCCTGCTGCCACTTGAGGATCGCCCCGACCGCCAGCAGGAAGAAAGCGGTGATGCCAAGGCACCAATACTGCGCCTCGCGAGGAAACGTCTTGAAGCCGGTGATGACAATCCAGCCGAAGGCTATCGTCAATCCGAGGCTCAGGATGAGAGAGGTTCCGAGAAGGCGCTGATAGAAGCGTCTTTGCCGCAGACCCTCCTCCAGTTCGGCCAGTTGCGTATCAATATCTGCAGTAGCCGATGGCCTGGCCGTCATCGCATCTATTCCTTGTTGTTGCTGTAGGTTCACAGAACGTTATGGAGGGTACATTTGCTGGCCCTTCCCGTGCAAGACGCCTATTGCGCGCCCCTCGCGGTCCAGTTTTGGTTCGTCCGAAAAGCGCTATTGGAGGGATCTGGCAACGCGAGATGCCACGCCGACGGTGGCGGCCGGGTGGATCATGTGGTCGATCGACGCGTTGCTATCAGCGTGCCCTGCGGCAGGCGGGGACGAGCGCAAGCGGCGGTCCGCCGTGCGATGATCGAGTACCTCGCCGCTGGCCGGCGTCCCACGACCGGCATCGTCCGGGCTCGGCTCCCAAGCCTGCCACCGGACACGGCGTCTCACACCCTCGGGATTAATGGGGGGCTTCGCGTGGAATGCGGGTGCTACGGTGCGGGGGCCGGCCGCGGGACTTCGGTGCGACTTCCGGAACTTGCCTATTAAGCGATGCTTCGCTGCTCGTGCCCCCATTCCCCGGCCGGCGCCTTTGACCGACCGGGGGAGTGATGAGCGAGACGTTCGCCGACCTCGTCGCGTGCGAGGACGTGCTGATGTTCGTGAACGCGGCGATCACGTCCACCGGGCAGCGGGAGTTCCACCACGATTCGGGGGAGCAGCGGCTCAGCCTGGAGTTCCTGCACGAGTACATGCTGGAGAACTACCGCGACATGTACGCGGCGGTGCTCGCGCTGGACGTCAACGACCACAACGCGGCGATCATCATCCGCAACCTCCTGGTGCGCGCGGGCGATGTGGGGGTCGAGCGGCGGCGCGGCGAGGGGCGGCTGATCGCCCGGCGGCTGGAGACGCTGCCGCCGCAGCGGGTGTACCGGCTGTTCCGCGACCTGCGGCGGCTCGGCGTGAACAACCGGCGGACGCGCGCCGTCATCCGCGACTGGATGGCCGGGCGCCGCGACCCGGCCTTCGACTCCGTCAAGTACCGGACCGCGGTGAAGGACGCGGCGCGGCACGCGCATCTGCGGCTCCGCGGTGAGCAGGCGGCGTTCCTGTTCGCGCCGTCCGGCGTCAAGGCTTTCGAGACGCCCCTTTATGAGCAGTGGCGGCGGGCGCACTACGAGCAGGCCGCGATCTACGAGCTCCCGTACACGGTCGCGGAGGGCTTCGCGGCCAAGCACAAGATCCCGCGCGAGGTCTTCCTGGAGCGGATCCAGCACCGGATGACGCGGCTGGAGCGGCTGCGCCTGCAGGAGAGCGCGCGGGAGGCGAAGGTCGAGGCCGTGCGGGCCGACCTGGGCGAGATGCCGCTGACGAGGCTCGCCTCGTACGTGCTGGCTTTGCCGCTGGACGACCGGGCCCGGCGGCGGGCCGAGCTGTCCCTGGCGCTGCGCACCGCGGCCCGGCGCGTGGCCGGGGCCGCGCGCGGCTCGTGGGGACGGGTCACCGCCGTTCTGGACGACAGCTACTCCTCGCTGGGCTCGGGGGAGAAGCGCAGGCGCCCGCTGGCGGTCGCGCTCGCCGCGCACTACCTGCTGGAGGCGCTCGCGAAGGAGTACACGCCGCTGTGGACGTCGGGACGCACCGACGAGCTGCTGGTGTACCCGTCCGGTCCGACGCCGCTCGGCCATCGGATCATCGACGCGCTGGAGACGGGGCCCGAGCGGCTCCTCATCGTCTCCGACGGGTGGGACAACGCCCCGCCGGGGCTGGCCGCGGACGTCCTGCGGGTCTGGCGGACGCGCCTGGACCCCGGGCACCGCCGCGCCCCGGGCCAGCAGGTCATGATCGTGCACCTGAACCCGGTGTACGACGCGGACGGCTTCGACGTGCGGCGGCTGGCGCCGGGCGTGCCGACCGCGGGCGTCCGGGACGCCGAGGACCTGCCGACGCTGGTCGAGCTGGCCCGGTTCGCCGAGGGGCGGGTCGGCCTGCCGAAGCTGCGGGCGCACCTGGCCGACCGGACCGCCCGCTTCCTCGGGGAGCTCTCATGACGACCGCGCTGGACGGGCTGGAGACCAGGCCCGCGCAGGTGTGGGGCTCGATCAGGCTCGTCCCCCTCGTCCGGGACGAGCCGGTGCCCCACCTGCGGCTGCACCGGAAGGCGTTCGAGGAGCCGGCGACCGTCGTGGACGTGGGTGACGCCGCCTATGTCTCGTTCGTGCCCCACGCCTTCGTCGCGACGTGGAGCGACGGCGACCAGACGCAGGCCGCCTCGTACGGGGCGCGCCTCCTGGAGCGGGACACCCGGGCGGCCCCGCCGCGCATGCCCGTGCGGTTCACGCGGCGGATGGCCAGGAAGGCGGGCAAGGACCGGCTCCGGTTCCTTCCCCTGCACCTGGCCGTCGAGGGCTATCTGGCGCTGCACTTCGGCGGTCCGGAGATCGCCTGGGAGGAGTGGTCGCGCAGGGCGGTCGCGCACGGGCTGTCGCCGCGCTGCGAGGAGACCTACCTCGGCCGGCGGGTGCGCGGCCTGGAGGACGCGCTGCGGATCTTCGAGATCCATCCCGGGCAGTGCGGCGTGCTGGTCTACGTCGCCGACGCCCTGGCCAGCGCGTTCGTCGTGCCGCACCCCGACGACTACCGGGCGCTGCACCCGACGCTGGTCGAGGACCTCTTCGGTGAGCTGATCTACATGTACGGCCTGTTGGGCGCCCCCGCGCGCGACCTGTCCGCGCCGATCGACCCCGCCGGGATCAGGACGCTGGGCGACCTGCGCGTCGCGGTGGAGATGCGCGAGGCGGAGTGGGCCGCCTTCCACGACGAGGTCATGGCCGGGCGGCTGTTCGACGAGGACGGTTCGCGCCAGGCGGTGCAGTCGCTGCACGGGTTCGAGCTGGCGCGGTTCCTGCCCTCGTTCGCGCTGGGCCGGGAGAACCACATCGGGGAGATGATCACCGGCGCGGACGGCGAGATCGCCTACCTCAAGACGTTCCGGCTCTCGGAGGCGCAGGTCAGGCGCGGATACCTCCTCAGGCGGCTGGCCGAGCACGACTGGCGGCTGGGCGCCACCGCCGCCGCGCTCGGCGCCGACCGCGCGGGCCTGGCGCTGCGCCTCGAACGGGCCGGGTTCGGCTACCTGCTGCGCCAGGACGTCCTCGACCACTTCCGGGCGCAGCGCCGCGCTACCTGAGGCCCGCGAAGAGATCGTCTTCCCGGGCCGGCGCCTCGATCCGGCTGAAGCGGCGGACGAACGCCTCCGTCGAGAACGCCGCCTTCTGCATCTCCTCCGGCAGCTTCAGCAGGAAGATGTTCTCGCCCTGGCTGGCGTGCGCCAGCAGTGCGTCGCGCTTAGCCTCGAAGTGGGCGGAGACCTCCAGCGTGCTGGTGATCAGCTCGTCGGGGGTGCCGAAGTCCTCGGGCGGCTCGAAGCCGAGGTCCATGCCCGCGGCCCGGGCGGCCTCGAACATCTGCTTGATCCCCGACCGTGGAATGGCCGTGTAGTAGAGCTTGTCGGGAATGCCGGTCTGCTCGGCGGCGGCGAGCGCGATCCGATGGGCCTGGATGTGGTCGGGGTGCCCGTAGCCGCCGTTCTCGTCGTAGGTGACGACCACCTGCGGCCGGTAGCGCTCCATCAGAGCGGCGAGCCGCGCGGCGGACTCCTCCAGCGGGATGTTCGCGAACGCCGCCGGGTCGTCGTTGGTCGACCAGCCGTCCATGCCGGAGTCGCGGTAGCCGAGCAGCTCCAGGTGGCCGATGTCGAGCAGGGAGGCCGACTCGCGCAGCTCGGCGAGGCGGCGCCGCGCCACCTCCTCGGCGTCGTGCCCGGGCTCGCCGGGCTTCACGCCGCCGGAGTCGTCGCCCTGCTCCCCGTTCGTGCAGGTGACCAGGACGGTGCGAACGCCCTCGGCAGCGCTGCGGGCGAGCAGGCCGCCCGTCCCCAGCACCTCGTCGTCGGGGTGGGCGTGGACGGCCATCAGCGTGAGTTGTTGCGTCATTCGGGACTCCTCGGCAGGTTCGGCCGTCCACTCTATGTCCCGGGTGCGACAGTCGATCATGCCTGCGAGGTGGACTCGGTCCCCGACAGGTCCGCGGCCGTCAGCGGGTGCGCGGGCGCGTCGAACGGGAACACCGAGGACGCCTCCATGCCGTCGAGCACGAGCAGCTCGCCGGGGTCCAGGAGCCGCCAGCCGGGGTCGTCGTCCAGGCGCTCGCTGGCGAGGACGCACGCGGGCGTCGGCTCCCGGTGCCTCGTCACCTTCACCTGGCCCTCCTCGCGGCCCGCGCCGAGGTGGCGTTCCGCGCCCGGCTCGGTCAGGTGCGGGGTGGTCACCCACAGTTCGTGGGTGGCGGGGTAGCGCAGCGCCCACAGCCGTCCCGACTCGGCCAGCAGGATGTTCAACGCGAAGATCGGCAATTCGGCGGCGATGCGCCGGACGGCCGCGATCAGTCCGGACCCGGTGTCGCCCTGCCGGCGGATCTCCGCGGTGATGTAGGCGAACACGAACTCCGAGTCGGTCTGCCCCTTGATCGGCGCCCGGTCGACGTCCGTGAGCCAGGAGTCGAGGACGTCGACGCCCCGCACCACCCCGTTGTGGGCGAACAGCCGGTCGTCCATGACGAAGGGGTGGGAGTTGTGGACGTCGGGCGCGCCGGTCGAGGCGTACCGGACATGGGAGATGAAGGTGTGCGACACCACGTGCCGCGCCTCGGAGTTGAAGTCGGCGTCCTGGAACGCGGCGACGGGGGCGCGGTCGCGGACGGGCTCCCCGCCGAGCGAGAACCAGCCGAGGCCCGTCCCGTCGGGCATCCGGCGGGACTGCGAGCGCAGGCTGTCGGGAGCGTCCAGCAGCCAGAAGGTGGCGCGGACGCGGGGTCCTCCCGTGGTCATCCCGAACAGGCGGCACATGCAGGGACGATGCCCGCCTCGCGGCGGCCTAAGACTCCGCACGGCAAAAGGCCTTCGACGGGCGGCCCCGGATGTCGTACGGTCCGTGTATGGGGTCGCCGGTGGTTCTGCTGGACGTTGATGGAGTGCTCAACCCGTTCGAGCGGCCGCACCGCGGCTTCCAGCGGCACGAGTGCTCCCCGAACGGGATGACGTACAAGTTGTGGCTGTATCCCGGGCACGGGGCGGCGCTTCTCGATCTGGCCGAATCCACCGGCGCCGAGCTGGCCTGGGCGAGCTACTGGTGCGGCAGCGCCAACGAGTGGATCGCTCCCCGCATCGGGCTCCCGGAACTGCCGTTCGTGCCGATCCCGCGGTTCCCCGGCATCACGGAGGGGCGCACGCTGGGCGCCTGGAAGGCCCGGCACGTGGCCGCGTGGGCGGAGGGCCGGCCGTTCGTCTGGTTCGAGGACGAGCCGGACGCCACCGAGTGCATCGCGGGGGAGCCGGACGTCGCCGACCACCTCCTCGTGGAGATCGACCCGCTGACCGGCCTGACCGACGACCACGTCGAGGCCGCCGCGGCCTGGCTGCGCGCCCGCACCGGGTGATCGCGGGCGCGGGCGGCCCGAGGTTCCAATCGTCCAAGACACCCCTTCCGGGGCCTCCTAGCGTCGTGGAGGACAAGGAAGGGAGTCGACCATGCCCAGATCACCACTGTTGGACCTGGCCTTCGGGTTCATGCCGGCGCAGATGATCCATGTGGCCGCCGAGCTCGGGGTGGCGGACGCGTTCACCGATGGCAGGCCGAGCTCGAGCACCGAGCTGGCGGAGGCGATCGGCGCCCACGCGCCGTCCCTGCACCGGCTGCTGCGCGGCCTCACCGGCCTCGGCGTCGTGGAGCAGAAGGAGCCGGACCTGTTCGCGCTGACGGAGGAGGGGCGGCGGCTGCGCGCTGACGCCCCCGACTCGATCCGCTCGCTGATCAGGCTGTTCTGCGGCCCGCAGGTGTGGCGGACGTGGGGCGACATGGCCGAGACGGTCCGCACGGGCGAGTACGCGTGGGAGCGGGTGACGGGCAGCACGCCGTTCGAGTACTTCGCCTCGGACGCGGAGCTGTCGGCGACGTTCAACCGGGCGATGGCCGAGCACACCCGCGACATCGCCCCGGCGTTCGTCGAGGCGCACGACTTCGCCCGCTACGGGACGGTCGCCGATCTCGGCGGCGGGGACGGCACGCTGCTCGCCGCGATCCTGCGCGCCCATCCAGGCATCCGCGGTGTCCTGTTCGACCTGCCGACGGGGCTGGCCGACGCGTCCGGCCCCCTGGCCGGCGTCGCCGACCGGGCCGAGATCGTGCCGGGCGACTTCTTCGAGGCCGTCCCCGCAGGCCCCGGCGCCTACGTGCTCAAGAGCGTCATCCACGACTGGGACGACGAGAAGGCCGCCGCGATCCTGCGGAACTGCCGGGCCGCGATGGGCCCGGACGACCGGGTGCTGCTCCTGGAGCAGATCATGCCGGAGATGGTCGCGCCGGAGTCGGCGGGCATCGTCCGCAACGACCTCAACATGCTCGTGGCGACCGGTGGGCGGGAACGCACCGAGGCCGAGTTCCGGGAGCTCCTGGACAGCGCAGGGCTCAGGGCCGTCTCGCTGACCGGGCCGCTGCGCGAGACCGCGTACCACGTCATCGAGGCGGCGGTCGCGGACTAGCTCGTGTCAGGGGCCGCTTACGGCGCGAGCGCCCGGCCGTGCAGGATGGGAGCGCCGCAAGCAACCCTGACGAAGGAGTGTCGCGTGAGTTCTCTCGACGGCCGTACGGCCCTGGTCACCGGAGGAAGCCGGGGGATCGGCCGGGCCATCGCCCTGGCGCTGGCCGCGGACGGCGCCAGGGTCGCCGTCGCCTACCGGCGCGACGACGAGGCCGCGCGCAAGACGGTCGCCGACATCGAGGCCGCCGGGGCCTGGGGCCGCGCGTTCCGCGCCTCCGTCGACGACCTCGACCAGTGCCGTTCCCTGGCCGCGCGGGTGGAGGCGGAGCTGGGCGAGCTGGACATCCTCGTGCACAGCGCCGGGATCGCCAGCCGCGGCAACAGCGTCGCCGACACCGACCCCGCCGAGCTGGAGCGGGTCATGCGCGTGCACGCGTTCGGCCCGCACCACCTCAGCCAGGCGCTGATCCCGCTGATGCGGCGCGCCGAGCGGAGCGACATGGTCTTCGTCTCGAGCGTCGCCACGGACCTGATGCCGCCGTTCGGCGGCCCCTACGCGATGGGCAAGGCGGCGATGGAGGCGCTGGCCCGGGTGGTCGCGAAGGAGGAGCGCGGCAACGGCATGCACGTCAACGTCGTCGCGCCCGGCCTGGTGGACACCGAGATGGGCCGCCGTCTGGTCAGGGCCACGGCCGGCATCGAGGACATCCGGCAGCAGGACGCCGCGTCCCCCTACGGGCACGTGTGCACGCCCGAAGAGGTCGCCGACGTGGTCCGGTTCCTCGTCTCGGACGCCGCGTCCTACGTCACCGGGCAGCGCGTCGTCGTGGACGGCGGGACGTTCTGACACTCAGCGGCGCGTCCAGTCGGGCTGGGCGAAGTCGGCGACCCGGGCGGGCCGGCCGAGCAGCACCACCTCGCGGAACTGCCACAGCATCGCGCCGGTCGGGGCGTGGACGCGCCACCCGGGGCCCAGCCACATCTGCAGCAGACGTCCGCCGCCCGACTGCGGGACCCAGACGGGGGTGTCGTCGTCGGCGAGTCTGCGCAGGCTCGTGTGATGGACGGAGTGGACCTCGTCCGGGCTCGGCGCGAGCGGGCCCGGGTCGTCCAGCACCACCACGACCGGTGTGATCGCGAAGCCCGAGTCGGCGGGGAAGTCGTCGAGCCTGCCGAGGACGTCGGCGGGGCCGGCGGCCAGGCCGATCTCCTCGTGCAGTTCGCGCAGCGCCGCCTGCTCGGGCGTCTCGCCGTCCTCCAGGCGGCCGCCCGGCAGCCCCCACTGGCCCGCGTTCCGGCCCCGGTGGGCGCGCTTGATGATGATCACCGACGGGACGCCGTCGTGCTCGACCGCGCACAGCACCACCCCGGCGCGGCGCAGGCCGGGCGCGTCGGGGACGGTGGTGTGCTCGAACGAGCCGAGCCGTCCGGCGGCGAGCGTCCGGAACGCGGCGAGGTCGTCGAAGGGGCCGGGGGAGGGCACGCTCATGCGTCGATCCTGCCAGGCCCCGCGCCCGCCTCCCGCGCGTACCGGCCGGGCGAGGTTCCCACGGCGGCCGTGAAGTCGCGGGTGAAGTGAGCCTGGTCGGCGTAGCCGAGCTCGGCAGCCAGCTCCGCCCAGTCGACCCCCGCTCCGGACGCGGCCCGCTCGGCGGCCTCCTGCATCCGGAACCGCCGGATCACCCACTTCGGGCCGGCGCCCACGTACTCGTGGAACAGGCGCTGCAGGCTGCGCGCGCTCAGCCCGACCTCCTCGGCCAGCTCGCCGACCCGCACCAGGCCCGGAGAGGACGCGATCCGCTCGACGACCGCGGCGGCCTTGGCGGCGGACGGGTCGGGCTCAGGATCACGGGCGGACAGGAACGCCGCGAGCAGCCCGATCGCCTCGTGCGCGTCGGCGGTCGCGAACACCTCCCCGGCGAGGTGCAGGCCCTCCTCGCCGAAGACCTCGTCCAACCCCGGGAACCGGCCGGTCAGCGTGGACACCGGCGCGTCCATGAACGGCCTGAACCCGCCCGGCCGGAAGGCGGCCCCCACCACGCGTCCCTCGCCGTGGATCTCCTCGACGAAGTCGTCCCGCACGACGCCCGCGATCCGCGCCCGCGTCGTCCCGGCGGTCAGGTAACTGGTGAACGTGATGTGGACCGACGGGCGCGTGAGGACCCGCTGGCGGTGCGGCGGCCGCCCCCGCAGATCCCAGCGCAGCACCCAGAAGTTCGCGACGAACGGTGCGAGCGCGGCGGGCGGTTCGAGCCGCTCGATCCGGAACCGCTCCAGCCCCGTCCGCGCGTGCAGGATGCCCCGCGTCCCGCCGGGTAGGGATCCTTCCACCGGCCCAGGCTAATCGGTGTCGCGTTTCTTCAAGACCGGCGCCGCCGACTCGTTCTAACGTGCAGGTGTGTTCGAACGGATGAGCGAGGAAGAGACCATGGATATCCGGAGCCAGATGGCGCCCGCCGCGGAGGCCGCGGCGCGGATCGTCCTGGAGGTCCCCGAAGAGAGGATGGACGCGCCCACGCCCTGCCCGGACTGGGACGTGCGGGCGCTTCTCAACCATCTCATCTTCTGGAGCGCGCGGGGCGAGACCGCCGCGCGCAAGGAGCCGCCCGCCGGACCGGGGGAGGACCACGACTTCACCGCCGAGCCCGGCTGGGCCGAGCGCTTCGCGGAGCAGGCCCGCCGGACCGCCGAGGCATGGCAGGACCCGGCCGCCTGGGAGGGCAACACCAGCCTCACCGGCAACAAGGAGGGCATGCCCGCCGGGTTCATCGCCGGGATCGTCTTCGGCGAGTGCGTCCTGCACGGCTGGGACCTCGCCGTCGCCGCCGGCCGCGAGCCCGCCTTCCCGGAGCCGGTGCTCCAGGCCGCCTGGCAGCAGGTCGCCTCCACGGCCGAGATCAGCCGTCAGTACGGCGTGCTCGGTCCCGAGGTCGCCGTGCCGGACGACGCGCCGCTGCTCGACCGCCTCCTCGGGCTGGCCGGCCGCGACCCGCACTGGAAGCCCTGAAACCCGGGCCCGCGCGCGGGTCCCGGCGCGAGCGGGGCCCCGCGCGCTCTACGCTGGTAGGCATGTCTTCGACCTCTTCGATCCGCGTACGTTTCGCCCCGTCACCGACCGGCATGTTCCATGTCGGCGGCGCCCGCTCGGCGCTGTTCAACTGGGCGATGGCCGCCCAGTCGGGCGGGACGCTCGTGCTGCGGATCGAGGACACCGACGCCTCCCGCAACAGCCCCGAATGGACCGAGGGCATCATCCGCGCCCTGGCGTGGCTCGGGATGGACGGCGGGCAGTACGAGGGCCCCTACTTCCAGTCCGCCAACGCCGACAAGCACGCCGAGGCCGTCCACACGCTGAAGGACGCCGGGCGCGCCTACTACTGCGACTGCTCCCGCGAGGCCGTGATCGCCCGGACCGGCGACCAGCACAAGGGCTACGACGGCTTCTGCCGCGACCGCGGGCTGGAGGCGGGCCCCGGACGCGCCCTCCGGTTCCGCACCCCCGACGAGGGGCAGACCACCGTCGTCGACCTCCTGCGCGGCAAGCCGGTCTTCGACAACGCCGTCCTTGAGGACTTCGTCATCGCCCGCGCCGACGGGTCCGTCACGTTCCTGCTGGCCAACGCGGTCGACGACATGAGCCAGGGCATCACCCACGTGGTGCGCGGCGAGGAGCACCTGTCCAACGCGCCCAAGCAGCAGCTGCTGTGGGAGGCGCTCGGCGCGGAGCCGCCGGTGTGGGCGCACGTGCCCGTCATCGTGAACGAGAAGCGGCAGAAGCTGTCCAAGCGCCGCGACAAGGTCGCCCTGGAGGACTACCGCGCCGAGGGCTACCTCGCCGAGGCCATGCGCAACTACCTGATGCTCCTCGGCTGGGCGCCGTCCGACGACCGCGAGATCGTCCCCTGGGACGTGATGGTCGACGAGTTCCGCATCGACGATGTCAACACCTCGCCCGCGTTCTTCGACGTCAAGAAGCTCCGCGCGATCAACGGCGAATACATCCGGGCCCTGGCGCCCGAGAAGTTCATCGCCGAGTGCCTGCCGTTCCTGCAGGAGGCGCCCTTCGACGTCGACGTCGCAGTGTTCGCCGAGCTGGCTCCGCTCGCGCAGACCCGCGTGGCGCTGCTGTCGGAGATCGTCCAGATGATCGACTTCGCGTTCCTGGACGAGCCGCCGTCCGACGAGCAGTCCTGGAACAAGGCCATGAAGGAGCCCGCCGCCGCGATCCTCGCCGCCGCCGAGGCCGCCTACCAGGACGCGCCGTGGAACGCCGCCGAGCTGAAGGACCGGCTGGAGCGGGTCGGCGCCGAGCACGGGCTCAAGCTCGGCAAGACCCAGGCGCCCGTCCGCGTCGCCGTCACCGGCCGCACGGTGGGGCTGCCGCTGTTCGAGTCCCTGGAGATCCTGGGGCGCGACCGCACCCTCGCGCGCATCGCCGCCGCCCGCGCCCGGCTGGAGGCCGGCGCCTAGCCGCCCGCCGCGGCGGCCGCGAAGCGGTCAGTCCGCGGTGGGCGCCTGCCCGTCCAGGGCCTCGCGGAGGAGCAGGAGCCTGCGGCTGAGCTCCTCGTACTCGTCGCGCAGCGTGGCCGGGAGGTGCTTGCCGAGCACCTCCGCCTGCTCCTCCACCGAGGCCAGGCGGTCGCCCGCGGCACGGTCGGCGGGCGCCTCCTGCGGCGCCCCCGCCGGCCGAGACTTGAGCAGGGCCGTCTGGTCCCTCAGCAGGGCGGCCTGCTCGCGCAGCAGCGCCGTCTGGTCGCGGAGCTGCTTGTTCTTGTTGTGCAGTTCCACGAACACCGAGACCTTGGCCCGCAGCACCCACGGGTCGAACGGCTTGGAGATGAAGTCGACCGCGCCCGCCGCGTAGCCGCGGAAGGCGTAGTCGGGGTCGCTGTTCAGCGCCGTGAGAAAGATGATCGGCAGGTCGCGGGTCTTCTTGCGGCGCTTGATGTCGCGGGCAGTCTCGAACCCGTCCATGCCCGGCATCACGACGTCCAGCAGGATGACCGCGTACTCCTCGGTCAGCAGCGCCTTCAGCGCGTCCTCACCGGACCGCGCCCGGACCAGGTCCTGATCGAGCGAGCTGAGGATGGCCTCCAGCGCGATCAGGTTCTCCTCGCGGTCGTCCACGAGCAGGATCTTGGCCTTGTCGTCCACGCGCGTCTCTCCGATCCCGGTCCCCGCCAGCGCCGCACCCCCACGGCGACCCTACTGTCCGGCTCCTCTCCTCAGCGGACGACGGAGGGCTGCAGCCAGTTCCTCATGACGTCAAGGAGATGGTCCACGTCCACGGGCTTCGGCACATAGTCCGACGCGCCCGAGGCAAGGCTCTTCTCCCGGTCCTCCTTCATCACCTTGGCCGTGATGACGATGATCGGCAACTCGGCGAACTGCGGCATCTCCCTGATCGCGGCCGTGGTGGCGTAACCGTCCAGGCCCGGCATCATGATGTCCATCAGCACGACCGCCACGTCGGGGTTGCGGTGCAGGACGTCGATCCCGGCCTGCCCGTCCTCGGCGTAGAGGACCTCCATGCCGTAGCCCTCCAGGACGCTGGTGAGCGCGAACACGTTCCGCACGTCGTCGTCGACGATCAGGACCTTGCGGCCCGACAGGACCGTGTCGAGGAAGTCCGTGGGCGGCTCCTGCAGCATCCCGTTCAGCCCCTGCTCGGACTTGCCGGGGCGCTGCGCGCCGGGCGGGCGCTGCTCCACCGGCAGCGCGCCCTCCGCGGCCGGGCCCCCGACGCCGCCGTTGGCCTGCGGGCCGCCGGAGATCGCCCCGGGCGCGGCCTCCGCCCCCGCGGCGACCTCCTCGTCCGGCAGCGCCGAGCGGCGCCGGCCGTCGCGGTCGCTGTACTGCGCGGGCAGGTAGAGCGTGAACACGCTGCCGCGGCCCGGCTGGCTCTCGGCATGGATCTCCCCGCCCAGCAGCCGCGCGATGTTCCGGCTGATCGACAGGCCGAGCCCGGTGCCGCCGTAGCGGCGGCTCGTGGTCCCGTCCGCCTGCTGGAACGGTTCGAAGATCTCCTGGAGCTTGTCGGCGCTCACGCCGATCCCGGTGTCGATCACGCGGAAGGCGATCACGTCGGGGGTGTTCCACAGCGCGGGCAGCGTGAAGTCGATGTCGCCGGCCCGCTCGATCAGCAGCCGCACCTCGCCCTCGGCGGTGAACTTCACCGCGTTCGACAGCAGGTTCCGCAGCACCTGCTGGAGCCGCTGCTCGTCGGTGTTGAGGGCGGCCGGGACGTCCGGCGCGACCTCCACCCCGAACTGCAGGCCCTTGTCGACCGACAGCGGGCGGAACGTGGCGTCGACGTAGTCGACCAGCGCCGACACCGACAGCCGCTGCGGATGCGCCTCCATCTTCCCGGCCTCGACCTTCGCCAGGTCCAGGATGTCGTTGATCAGCTCCAGCAGGTCGGTGCCGGACTCGTGGATCGTCCGCGCGAACTCCACCTGCTTGTCGGTGAGGTTGCCGTCCTGGTTCTCCGACAGCAGCTTGGCCAGCACCAGCAGGCTGTTCAGCGGCGTGCGCAGCTCGTGCGACATGTTCGCCAGGAACTCCGACTTGTACCGAGAGGAGATCGCCAGCTGCTCGGCGCGCTCCTCCAGCGTCCGCCTGGCCTGCTCGATCTGGAAGTTCTGGATCTCGATCGCGCGGTTCTGCTGGGCCAGCAGCGCCGCCTTCTCCTCCAGCTCGGTGTTGGAGTGCCGGAGCTCGCCCTGCTGGCGCTGCAGCTCGTCCGAGCGCTCCTGCAGCTCCTGCGCGAGCCGCTGCGACTCGCCGAGCAGCGCCTCGGTGCGGGTGTTGGCCCGGATCGCGTTGAGCGTGACCCCGATCGTCTCGATCAGCTGGCTGAAGAACGCCAGGTGGACGTCGGTGAACCGGCCGAACGAGGCGAGCTCGATCGCGCCGAGCACCTCGTCCTCGAACACGATCGGCAGCACGATGATGTTGACCGGGGACGCCTCGCCGAGACCCGATCCGATCTTGACGTAGTCGGCGGGGGCGTCGGCGATCAGCAGCGGCCGGCGCTCCTGCGCCGCCTGCCCGACGAGCCCCTCGCCGAGACCGAACCGGACCGCGCCCCCGCGGTGCCGCCGCGTCCCGTACCCGGCGATCAGCGCGAGGTCGGTGTCCTCGCCCGCGCTCTCGGCCAGGTAGAACGCGCCGTACTGGGCGCTGGCGGTCGGCGTCAGCTCGCGCATGATCAGGTCGGCGACCTGCTGGAGGTCGCGGTGGCCCTGCATGAGACCGCCGATCCGAGCCAGGTTGGTCTTGAGCCAGTCCTGCTCCTCGTTGGCGCGGGTCGTCTCGCGCAGCGTCGCGACCATCAGGTTGACGTTGTCGCTCAGCTCGGCGACCTCGCCGCGCGCCTCGACGGTGATCGTCCGGGTCAGGTCGCCGGTGGCGACCGCGCTCGCGACCTCCCCGATCGCGCGGACCTGGGTGGTGAGGTTGCCGGCCAGCTCGTTGACGCTCTCGGTGAGCCGCTTCCACGTGCCCGAGACGCCCTCGACCTCCGCCTGACCGCCGAGACGGCCCTCGATGCCGACCTCCCGCGCCACGCGGGTGACCTCGGAAGCGAACGACGACAGCGTGTCGACCATCGTGTTCAGCGTGGTCTTCAGCTCGAGGATCTCGCCCTGGGCGTCCACGTCGATGCGCCGCGTCAGGTCGCCGTGCGCGACCGCGGTCGCGACCTGCGCGATGTTGCGGACCTGGTAGGTCAGGTTGGACGCCATGCCGTTGACGTTGTCGGTCAGGTCCTTCCACATGCCGCCCGCGCCGGGCACCCGGGCCTGGCCGCCGAGCCGGCCCTCGGTGCCGACCTCGCGGGCCACGCGGCTGACCTCGTCGGCGAACGCCGACAGCGTGTCGACCATCGTGTTGAGGGTGGTCTTCAGCTGCAGGATCTCGCCCTGCGCGTCGACCTCGATCTTGCGGGTCAGGTCGCCCTGCGCCACCGCCGTGGTGACCTGCGCGATGCCGCGCACCTGGTTGGTGAGGTTGTTCGCCATCGAGTTGACGTTGTCGGTCAGGTCGAGCCAGACCCCGCCCGCGCCGGGCACGATCGCCTGGCCGCCGAGCCGCCCCTCCGTGCCGACCTCCCGCGCGACGCGGGTCACCTCGGAGGCGAAGGCCGACAGCGTGTCGACCATCGCGTTCACGGTGTCCTTGAGCTCCAGGATCTCGCCCTGCGCGTCGACCGTGATCTTCTTGCCGAGGTCGCCCTCGGCGACGGCGGTGGTGACCTGCGCGATGTTGCGGACCTGGTAGGTCAGGTTGGACGCCATGCCGTTGACGTTGTTGGTCAGGTCCTTCCACACGCCGCTCACGCCGGGCACCCGGGCCTGGCCGCCGAGGCGGCCCTCGGTGCCGACCTCGCGGGCCACGCGGGTGACCTCGTCGGCGAACGCCGAAAGGGTGTCGACCATCGTGTTCACGGTGTTCTTGAGCTGCAGGATCTCGCCCTGCGCGTCGACCGTGATCTTCTTGCCGAGGTCGCCCTCGGCGACGGCGGTGGTGACCTGCGCGATGTTGCGGACCTGGTAGGTCAGGTTGTTCGCCATCGCGTTGACGTTGTCGGTCAGGTTCTTCCAGACGCCGCTGACGCCCGGCACGTTCGCCTGGCCGCCCAGCTGCCCCTCCGTGCCGACCTCGCGGGCCACGCGGGTGACCTCGCCGGCGAACGCCGACAGCTGGTCGACCATCGTGTTCACGGTGAGCTTCAGCTCCTGCAGCTCACCGGTCGCCTCGACCGTGACCTTGCGGGTCAGGTCGCCGCGTGCCACCGCCGTGGTGACCTCGGCGATGTCGCGGACCTGCGAGGTCAGCCGCGACGCCATCACGTTCACCGACGCGGTCACGTCCCGCCAGCGGCCGGTCATGCCGCGGGCGGGCGCCTGGCCGCCGAGCCGCCCCTCGGTGCCCACCTCGCGGGCGAACTGGGTGACCTCCCAGGTGAACTGGTCGAGCAGCTCGACCATGCCGTTGACCGACCTGGCCATGCGCAGCAGCTCCCCGCGCATCGGCCTGCCGCGCACCCGCAGCTCCACCCGCTGACTCAGGTCGCCGGCCGCGACCGCCTCCACCACCTGGCTCATCCCGGTGGCGAGGTCGGTGAGCTTGTCGATGATCGCGTTGGCGTCCTCGACCGCGCCCGCCCAGGTGCCCCGCAGCGTCCCCGGCGTCAGGCGTCCCCGCAGCTGGCCCTCCCGGCCGATCTCCTTCCGGACGCGGCTCAGGCCCGAGGCCAGCTCCATGCCGTTCTCCCGGATCTCCTCCAGGACGGCGGCGGCCTCCGCCACGGCCCCCTCGCCCGGCACGTCCAGCTCCGACCTCGCCTTGCCGTCCCGCACGGCGACCAGCGCCTTCAGGAGCGGTTCGAGGTCCGCGTCGCTGTAACGCGGGGTGGTGTCGCGGTACCCGCCGCTCGGGCGGGCACGTGACGCGGTACGCGGCATGCTCTTCATCCTCCTGGCCCGCGATTCGTCGGTTATCCGGATACCACGGACTCCTGGCTGCTCTAGGGGCCTCATCGGCCGCACCTGTACTCTACGTCGCCGCGCGGCGGCGGACTTTCTTCCGCGTGGTTCCGCCGCCCGGGCCGGACCGGGCGCGCGTCGGTCCTCGTAGCCTTCGTGTTACGGTCTGTCGTGTTGTGGCGGAATCGTGAAGGCCCAGGCCGGACGCGTTCCCGGGCGGGTTCGCGGCTCTCGGTGCCGGGCGGCCGAGCAGTCTGCCACGATAGCCAGGCCCGGGTAGAAAACGCTTCGAACGAGGGACGACAGTTGGATCGGCAGACGGCGACGGCCACCTTCCCGTCCGCCGCGGCGGCGGTGGCGGACGCGCGCCGGTTCGTCCGCAAGGTGCTGGCCGACTGGGGCTTGGACGAGGTGGCCGACGACGCCGTCCTCGCGACGAGCGAGCTCGCCACCAACGCGATCGCCTACGCGGGGACCTCGTTCGAGGTCTCCTGCCGCCTGGCGGGCGGGAACGTCGAGATCGAGGTCCGCGACCGCCATCCCACCCGGGGCATCGAGATGCCGGGCGTCACCGCCTCCAGCGGGCGCGGCCTCCCGTCCATCGCCCGCCTCGCCGACTCCTGGGGCGTCTCCTACGACCGCCGCACCAAGGGCGTCTGGTTCCGGCTGCCCCGGCCCGGCGCCGCCGGTGCCGCGGTGCCGGCCGAGGGCGCGGCCGCGACCGGCGCGGAGGCCGCCTTCACCGCCGACATCGCCGGAACCGCCTCCATACGGGACGAACTGCCCGCTCGTACCCGCGACGTGGCCGAGCCGGCGCGCGAGGGGCCAGGCGCGGGCGGGCAGACCCGGGAGAGCCGGCTCGCGGGCGGCGCGGGCGAGATCCCCGCGGCCGGCGACCGGCTCCTGCGCTCCCCGGCGGCCGTGGAGGCCATGGAGGACGGCGTTGCCGCCGCCCGGGAGGTCCTCGGCGCCGAGGGCGCCGCCGTCCTGCTGACCGAGCGCGACGGACGGCTGATCATGGGCTCGGCCGCCGGGACGGCCGCCGAGATGCCGCTCGGCGAGCTGTCGGTCGCCTCCCTCACACCCGCCGCCCGCGCCGGCTCCGCCTGGGTCGCCGCGGACCCATCCGACCCGACCGCGGCGGCGCTGCGGGCCTCCTCGCTGGCCGCCGCCCCGCTGGAGTCCCAGGGCCGCCTGACGGGCCTCATCGTGGCCGTCTCGTCCCTGTCCGGCCGCTTCGACGAGGCCGACGGCGCACGCCTCGGCCGGCTCGCCGACGAGATGTCGCTCTCCCTGGAGAAGGCCAGGGTGGGCGAGTTGGAACGATCCTGGCGCGGCTGGCTGAGCTTCGTCGCCGAGGCCAGCGACCTGCTCGCCGGCACCCTCGACCAGGAGCGCACGATGGCGCTGGTCGCCCAGCTCGTCGTGCCGCGCCTGGCCACCTGGTGCGCCGTCTACACCGTCACCGAGGCCGAGCCCGACCGGCTGGCCTACGTGTGGCACGCCGACGAGGAGCGCTCCGACGGCCTGCGCGAGCTGCTCGAACACGCGGGCGCCGCCCCGCCCATCGACGCCCCCGGGCCCTGGAACGGGCTCGCCGCCGCGCCCGAGGAGTTCCGGGCCGCCGCCGGCGACACCGCCACCGACCAGGTCTACGCCTTCCCGCTGATCGCCCGCGGCCGGCGCATCGGCACCATCGTGATCGGCCGCCCGGCCGGCGACCGCTTCCCGCGCAGCGCGATCGAGCTGGCCGAGGAGCTGAGCCGCCGCGCCGCCCTCGCCGTCGACAACGCGCGCCTGTTCTCCGCCCAGACCGCCATGAGCAGCGCCCTGCAGCGCAGCCTGCTGCCGCCCGGCATCCCCGAGATCCCCGGCCTGGAGGTGGCGGTGGTCTACGAGCCCGCCGGGGAGGGCAGCGAGGTCGGCGGCGACTTCTACGACGTCTTCGCGAGCGGCCGCCGGCCCGGCGGCGCGGCCCCCGCGACCCGCTGGCGGTTCGCCATCGGCGACGTGTGCGGCACCGGCCCCGAGGCCGCCGCCGTCACCGGCCTGGCCCGGCACGCGCTGCGCATCCTCGCCGCCGAGGACCTGTCCGTCCCGGCCGTCCTCGCCCGGCTCAACCGGCTCATCCTCGGCGAGGGCGAGCGCGGGCGGCTGCTCACCCTGCTGCACGGCGAGATCGCGGCCCGCCGGCGCCGCGACGGCGTGACGATCAAACTGACGAGCGCGGGGCACCCGCCCCCGCTGGTGCTCGACCCGGAGGGCGGCGTCCGCGAGGCCGCCTCGCCCCAGCCGCTGCTGGGCGTCTTCGACGGTGTGGAGTTCCACACCGACACCGTCGAGCTGCGACGCGGAGAGGTACTGCTCTGCGTGACCGACGGCGTCACCGAACGCCGCGCCGGCAACCGGCTGCTCGGCGACGGGCACGGTCTGGAGCGGCTTCTCGCCGACTGCACCGGCCTGAGCGCCGGCGCGGTGGCGGCGCGCATCCAGCGCGCCGTCCGCGACTTCGGCCCGGAGCCGTCGAACGACGACGTTGCCCTCATCGTTCTGCGGGCGTCATGATGGAGACCAACAATCGGTAAGGTGGGGTGGCGTGGGGCTTGCCTTGCACACGACACGACAGGAAGGCCGCGCGACGATCGCCGCGCGCGGCTCGATAGACCTGCACTCCTCCGACGAGCTGCGCGCTCGGCTGACCGAGCTCGTGGACGCGGGCGAACGGTCGGTCGTCGTCGACCTCGCGGCGGTCGACTTCTGTGACTCCTCCGGCCTGAACGTTCTCGTCCGCGCGTACAAGCACGCGCGTGCGCAGAACGCCACGCTCACCGTCACCGGGGCCTACGGCCGCGTCGAGAACGTGCTGCGCACGACGGGGCTCGACCGCTTCCTCATCGAGGACCCGGTGGAGGAGGCTCCGGCCGATGGGCGGTGAAGGGACACGATGAAGAACGGCGAGCGGGCGGAGTGACCGACCCGATGACCGAGACCACGCTGCGCGCTGCGCCCCAGACCGAGGCGGTCGAGTACGCCAGGCGACTCGCGGCCCGCACCATGCGCACCTGGGCGCTCATGGACCGTGAGGAGCTCGTCACGGCGATCGTGGCCGAGCTCGTCGCCAACGCCGTCCGGCACGCCGGGACGGCCCTGGAACTGCGGCTGCTGCGCGGCAGCGGCCGGGTCCGCGTCGAGGTCCGCGACCGCGCGGCCCAGCTGCCCCGGCTGACCGTCCCCGGCCCCCTGGACGAGTCGCACCGCGGCCTGTTCATCGTCGACCGCTTCGCCAACTCCTGGGGCGCCGACCCGGTGACCGGCGGAAAGGTCGTGTGGGCCGAGGTCGACATCTGACACGCCGGCATCTGGCACGCCGGTAGCCGGCAGCCCGGCGTCTGGCACGCGTCCCCTGAAACGCGCCTCCCGCCCAGGCTCTTACCGGCAGCGCGCCCGCGCCCGCGGCCGGATGACCGCCCACCTGCGCGCC